>CBFDBL010000082.1:0-13919 GCA_965603035.1 uncultured bacterium | reverse complement strand
TCTGGGGAGGACGCCTGAGCGGCGGCCGCGGCGCAGGGGCGTGGCGCGCGGCGCAGGGGATGCACAGGACGCGCTCGCCGCGTCGCCGGGTGCGGGTGGCCATGACGAGCTCGCCGCAGCGGTCGCAGACCACCGAGTCGTGGATGCGGGCGAGGGCTGGCGGCGCGATGGTCAGCTCCTCCACCCAGAAGAGCCTGCTGGTCGGCGCCGAGAGCATGGCCTCCGCGTCGAGGCGCGGCCCGGGCTTGCGGCTCAGCCGCACCGCACGCCCCGAGGGACGCAGCGCGAACGTGTAGGCGTGCTTGCCATGGTCGCGGAAGACGAAGTTGCCCTTGCCGAAGGTGCAGCCGGTGATGACCTGCACGGCGTCGGCGGCACAGGAGTCGTTCTCGACGATGGCCACGAGCTCCTCGTCCTCGGCCCTGCTGGCCTTGAGGCGGCGGAGGCCCTCCTTCGCCGCGCGGTAGCCGATGAGGATGCCGCCGCAGAAATGACCGTGGAAGTCCACAACCCGCTGGAGATCGCGGGGGAAGCGACTCGTGCCCATGCTCTACTCCGATGGCATGCCCAACATCCCCCGCTGAGCCATCATGATAGCGCGGTTGACGCCGGCGCGCAACTGCGCTAAGCTGCGCGGCCTCCCGGACCCCCGCGCCACCCTCCCGGTGAGCCCGTATGCCCGTGCCCGAGCTGGCCATTCTCGCGCTCTTCTGTGCCGCGGCGTCGGTGACGCAAAGCGTCTCGGGGTTTGGGTTTGGCGTGGTGTTGGTCGCGGTGCTGCCGGTGTTCGGCGTCGCCATCGAGCGGGTGGTGGTGCTGGTGACGCTGCTGGTGGGTTTGAACATCGCCATCGCCCTGTGGAAGGTGCGGCGGCACGTGAGCGTGCGTCGGGTGGCGTGGCTGGTGGCGGGGGTGCCGCTGGGGCTGCCGGTAGGGCTGTATCTGCTCACGGAGGGCCCGGAGTGGGTGCTGCGCGGGCTGCTGGGTGCGGTGCTGGTGTTCGCGGCGGTCGAGCCGGTGTTTCGGGGTCTGGGGGCGGCGTCGCCAGAGAAGCGGCGGTGGGCCCTGCTGGCCGGCGCGTGCAGCGGGGCGCTGGGCGGGGCTCTGAGCACGGGCGGTCCGCCTGTGGTGGTCTACTACCTGCGGCGGCAGTGGTCGAAGGAGGTGACGAAGGCCGCCGTCATGCTCGTGTTCGCGGGCACGGTGGGTCTGCGGCTGGTGGCCTACGGGCTCAAGGGCGGGCTGATCACGCCGGCGCGGCTGGCGGAGGCGGGCATGCTGGCGCCGGTGGTCGTCGCGGCGAGCCTCGTGGGCGAGCGGCTGTTCAGGGCCATCAGCCAGCGGGGCTTCCGCAAGGCCGTGGCCGCGATGATCGTCGTCTGCGGCGTCTACCAGCTCTATCGGGCGGTGCTGCTGCTCGTGTGAGGCGGGCCGCCCGCCTTCCCGTCCTCGCCCCGACGCCCGAGCGCGGCGCGCCACGTCCCACGCCACGGTTTGAACGGCCGGACCGTTCGCGGTAGAATGCGGCCCCGACGACCGGGAGATCCGTCCGGACCGGCCCAGCGGAGCCACGATGCGTCGATACCGCGCGATCCTGGTCGGCGCGGCGCTGGCCGCGCTGATTAACGTGTGGGAGCCCTACGGTTACTACATCTCGCGCGGCCTGTGGATGCGCTTCGGCTACATCTCGGTCGCCGTGCTCCTGCCGTTCATCCTGCTCGTGTTCCCCGTCAACATCGTGCTGCGGCTGGTGCACCCGCGGCTGGCCTTCGAGCCGTGGGAGCAGGTGATCGTCTTCTCGATGGGGATGGTCGCGGCCATCTTCCCGTCGCTCGGGCTCATCGGCTTCCTGCTCAGCTACATCTCCGCACCCTTCTACTACGCCTCGCCCGAGAACTTCTGGGCCGAGTGGATGAGCGACACCATGCCCCGGTGGCTGACCCCCAGCGACCGCGGCCTGGCGGTCCAGTGGCTCTTCAACGGGATGCCCGCGGGCGAGCGGGTGCCCTGGGGCGCGTGGGTGACGCCGCTGTGCTGGTGGGGGCTGCTGATCGCCGCGCTGTTCCTGTGCTCGTTCTGCACGATGACGATCCTGCGGCGGCAGTGGGTGGACAACGAGCGGCTGGCCTTCCCGCTCGCCGAGCTGCCCATGCTGCTGATGGAGAAGCGCGAGGGCTCGCTGTGGCCCGCCGTGGCCCACAAGGGCCTGTTCTGGGCGGGCTTCGGCATCCCCTTCTTCGTCATCTGCTGGAACATGGTCTCCTACTTCCACCCGCCCTTCCCCCGGATCCCCTTCCAGCAATGGCACAGCGTGCAGTTCGGGCCCAACTTCCCGCGGATCCTGTGCAAGGCCAACTTCTTCGTCATGGGCTTCGCCTACTTCACGCCGACGAACATCCTGCTCAGCGTGTGGCTCTTCCGCCTGCTGTTCATCCTCGAGGCCGGGGCGTTCAACACGGTGGGCCTGGACATCGGGAAGCCGGACAACTGGGGCTGCCCGTTCAGCGCGGCGTGCGGGTGGCAGAACTGGGGCGGGTTCCTCGTGCTCGTGCTGCTGGGCTTCTGGATGGCGCGGCGCCACTTCCTCGGCGTGCTGCGCCAGGCGCTGGGCCTGCCGGGCGGGGTGGACGACAGCCGCGAGGTGGTCCGCTACCGCACGGCGGTGGTGGGGCTGGTCGTCGGCGGCGCCATCGTCTTCTTCTGGTACCTGCGCGCGGGGATGTCGCTGTGGGTGGCGGCGTTCTTCGTGCCGGTGGGGTTCATCATCTACGTCGGGGTGACGCGGCTGGTGGCGCAGACGGGGATGATCTACTGCTGGAGCCCCATCACGCCCCAGGCCGCGACCTTCTACACCCTCGGCTACGACACCATGACGTCCACCGATCGCCTCATGGTCGGGCTCGGCTACTGCGTCAACTGCAACAACGAGCGGCTCATCCCCTACACGGCGGCGCACAACGTGCGGATGGCCGGCGTGGAGCCCAAGGCCCGCAAGGGCTTCCTGCTGATGATGGCCCTGGCGGCCGCGGTGTCGCTGGCGGTGGGCGTGGCCTACACGCTGCACCTGTGCTACAGCCGCGGCGCGAACAACTTCAATGCCTTCGAGTGGAGCCGCGGCCACGAGTGGATCTTCGGCCACGTCGCCAACAAGGAGCTCCACCCCGCGCCGACCGACTGGAGCCGCATGCTCTTCATGGGCATCGGCGCCGTGACGACCGCGATCGTCGCCGGGCTCCAGTACCGCTTCGCCTGGTGGCCGATCCACCCCGTCGGCATGGCCATCGGCGCCGGCGAGACGACCGGCTACGCCGCCTTCTCGGTCTTCATCACCTGGATCATCAAGTCGCTGATCATCCGGCTGGGCGGCGCGCAGGCCTATCGTCGGTGGCGCTACTTCTTCGTCGGCATCATGGTCGGCTACGTGTGCGGGCTCGGCGCCTCGTTCATCGTCGACGTCATCTGGTTCCCCGGCAACGGCCACAAGATCCACGTCTGGTAGCGGCCCCGCGGCCCCTTCCCTAAGGGCGCCTTTTTCGCCACCCTGGGGTCCCCTTTTTCGCCACTCGGCGGCGTGGCGGCGTAACGCGTTGCCGCGTATACGCTTACGCCGCTAATGGCCCCAGGGAGCGGGCGCGGATGCTGCGGACCGCGCTGGTGTTGCCGTAGCCGTAGAAGGCGAAGGAGCGGGCGCCCCCGGGGAGGGTCGCCGTAAAGGTGTGAGCGGCCCGTGGCAGGTCCACGATCTGCCGGTCATCCAGCCATATCTCGACCTTCTCGTCGCTCACCCGCACCCGCAGCCGGTACCATCGATTGTGCTGGAAGCCGATCCGCTGTGTCGTGAGGTTGCTGGTGAACGGCTTGCCGTCCACCCCCGACAGCCCGACGATGTTGTGCCGCGCGCCACCGCCGAGCTCGAGCGCGCAGAGGGACTCGCCGACGGGGAAGGCGACGCAGCCGAACTGGTACGGCCCTGCCAGCTTCATCGCCTCGTAGGTCAGCTCGTAGCTGCCTTTCCGCAGCGGCCCGGCCCAGACGACGCCCGTATGTGGGTTCCCCGGCCCCATCACGATGGCCCCATCCTTGAGCGAGACCTCCCCCGCCCGCGCGAACGAACCCTCCTTCGGGACTGGCTTCCAGTTCTTGGACGACTCGCCGTCGAACAGGCTCCGCCACGGGCCCGCCTCGGTTCCGAGGCGGCAGAGGCGGATGTTCCGGAACGCGACCTGCGTGCGCCACGTGTAGATGCCCAGCGGCTTGAGGGCCGCGAGCAGGCCGGGCGAGCAGGCAAGCGTGTGCCCCTCCCTCGGCAGGCGAATCTGCTCGATGCCATCCACCCACACCGCGACGGCCGACGGGGTGACCTGGAGGCGCACCTCGTACCAGCGGTTCTGCTCGACGGGGAAGGGCCGGGTCGTGACGTTCTGGTTGCCCGTGCGTCCGTCAACGCTGTCCAGAGCGATCTTCCCACCCGCCCATGCCCACGCACCGACGCCGAGGTAGCAGTGCGAGGCGCCGACGGGGAACACCATCTCGCAGAACTGGTCGCCACCCCGCACCGGCTGCACCTCGACGACGACCTCGTAGTCGTCGGTGGGGAACGCCCCATCCCGGACGATGCCGGCGACCCCGTGCTCGTAGAACCCAATCATCCCCTTGCCCACCCCGACCCAGCGCGGATCGACTCCAGGGAGCACGCTCCAGCCGGCCAGCGTCTTGCCGTCGAAGAGCGACCGCCACTCGCCCGCCTTGTCGGGCTGGCCGGGCGCGAGGGCGACGGTCCCGGCGGCGCGGTCGAGGCGGCGGCGGAGGGCCGCCACGGCGGGCCCCTCGCCCGCGGCAGCGACGGCCTTGCGGGCCCTCGCAAGGTCGCCGCCCTCGGCAATGAGGAAGGCGGCGAGGGTCCGCCTGTCCTTCGGTGCGTTGCCGAGCCTCGCGATGCCGATGGCCTGCTCGGAGGTCATCCGGTGGATGTGGCGGTCCATCTCGACCCCGCCGACCACAAGGGTCACGACGCCGTCCTCGACCTTCCTCACGGTCCCCACGGGGCTGTCGATGGCGACCTGGCGGCCGATGAGCGCCGTGACGCCGCCTCCGACGTGCGCCCAGAACAGGTCGAGCAGCCTCGCCGCCTCGGCGTCCCCCGCCAACCGGTCCGCCGCCAGCGCGAAGGCTGGGTCCGCCTGGAGCTTGCCGAGCAGCTCCCTGGCCTCGGAGTACTCCCGCTTGCTGAGGTGCTCCCACACCTTGTCGGACTGCTCGGCATAGGCCGCGCGGGCCGCGTCGATGGCCCCTGGCGCACGGCCTCGACGGCCTCGGCCTGCTCGGCGACCAGCGCCGCGATGTTCGTCAGCGGCAGCCGTTTCGCGGCGTCGAGGGCCTTGACGGCCTCCCACTTCGCCCAGTGCTCGGCCTTCGTCTCCCGCTCGTCGATCTCGGCCAGCTTCTGCCTTGCCTGGTCGGCGTATCTGTCGATGCCGAAGGCGAGGGCGGGCCGCAGGGCCGCGCGTGCCTTCGCGTAGTCCTTGCTGCCGAGCGCGGCGTCGGCCGCGCGGAGCAACTCGGCGTAGCGCTCCTGCGCCTTGCCGAGCATCTCGAGCGACAGCTCCCTCGCCTGGGTCGCCGCGCTGCCCGTCGGATGCTTCTTGCGGAAGGCCTCGATCTTCTCGAGGGCCGCGCCGAAGCGGTCGCTGCCAGCCAGCGCCCGGCACTCGGCCCTCAGCGCGCTGACCTCGCGCTCGAGGGCCTGCCGGGCGCGGGCCTCCGCCGCGAGCTGCTGCTTTGCACGCTCGAGTTCCTGAACCTTGGCCGCCGCACGCGAGGCCCACGCCGTGCCCGGGAACGTCGTGCACACGGCCTGGAAGCGCCCAATCGCGCCGTCCAGGTCCCGCGGCTGCTGGGCGCGGTAGGCCTTGGCGGCCTCGAACGCGGCCTGGGCACCGGCGCCCGGCGTCGGCTGCTCGCGCGGAGGCGCTCCCGGCCTGGCGAGCAGGAACACGACGATGGCGGCAACGACGAGAGCGGCGCCGACGCCCGCGACGAGCAGCGCGGTGGGCCTGGCCTTCGTCGTGCTGCGGCGACGCATCGCCGTGCCGCCGTGCTTGGGGCGGCGCTTCACGACAGCCGGCTTGGGCCGCTCGACGTGCTCCCTGAGTTCGCCGAGGGCCTCGAGTGCGTCGAGCAGGGCCTGGGCCGAGGAGCAGCGCTCGTCGGGGCTCTTGGCGAGCAGGCGGTCGATGATGCGGCAGAGGCGGCGATCGACGTGCGGCGCCGCCTCCGCGAGCGGCGTGGGCGGCTCGGTGGCCTGCTTGACGAGCACCTCGCCGAAGGTCCTGCCCGCGAAGGGCGGCCGGCCCGCCAGGGTGTGGTAGAAGGTGGCCCCGAGCGAGTAGAGGTCGCTGCGCGCGTCCGCCTCCTTGCCGCGGGCCATCTCGGGCGAGACGTAGGCCGGCGTCCCGAGGGTCTGGCCGTCGGTCGTCACGGTGATGTCGTCCTCGACCCGGCGGGCGAGGCCGAAGTCGGCGACCCGCACCTGGTCGTCGCTATCGATCAGGAGATTTGAGGGCTTGATGTCGCGATGGACGATCCCCGCCTTGTGGGCGGCGGCCAGGGCGCTGCATACCTGTCGCATGTAGCGCAGGGCGCGGTTCTGCTCGAGCGGGCCTTCGCGCAGCACGATGGCGTCGAGACCGTGGCCATCGACCAGCTCCATGGCGAAGTAGTAGTAGCCTTCGCTCTTCCCGACGTCGATGGCCTGGACGATGTGGCGGTGGCGGAGCCGCGCGGCCGAGCGGGCCTCGCGGATGAAGCGGGCGACGAACTCCCTGTTCTGCGCCAGCCGCTTCGGCAGGATTTTCAGGGCCACCAGGCGGTCCATCGAGATCTGCCGCGCCTTGAGCACCGTGCCCATCCCGCCCTTGCCGATGCGGCCGAGCAGCTCGAAGCCGGCCAGCCGTTGCGGCGTCGCGGGCGTGGGGCTCGCCTTCCCCGGGGCGTCGTCCCCCAGCCGGGCCATCACGCCGGCCCTGACGCTGCTCTCGGAGCTCAGTGGCTTGGCCGCGTCGTGGAGCACCTGGCTGTGCTGGTCCAGCCCCCACTTCTGCCTGCATCGCTCGCAGTCGGCGACGTGGGCCGCCACGGCCTGGCGCTGCTCCGGGCTCAGGGCGGCCAGCGGGTGCTCCTCGAGCAGGCGGTCAAGCTCCTGGCAGTCCATGGCCTCCGCCCTCTATCCCTGGAGGTCGGCCAGCGCCTTGCCCAGCGAGCGCTTGGCCGTGTGGAGCCGCCCGCGCACGGTCGAGGCCGGGACGTCGAGGTAGGCGGCGATCTGCTCGTAGCTCAGGTCCTGCGCGTAGCGGAGCATCAGCACGACGCGCTGGGCCTCGGGCAGCGTGCCGATGGTGGCCTTGAGCAGATCCGCCTCCTCGCCCTTGCTCGCCAGGGTCGCCGGCGTGAGCTGCACCCGGCCCACCCGCGAGCGGAACTGCACCGTGCTGGCGAAGTCGGCGAGCGACATCTTGTCGGTCCTGGCCCGCAGGATATCGAGGCACTTGCGCACCGTGACCCGCGCCACCCATCCCGCGAAGCGCCCGTCGTCGGCGAGCTGGCCGAGACGGCGGAAGGCCGTCACGAACGCCTCCTGCACCGCGTCCTCGGCGTCGGCCTCCGAGGCGAAGTACGCCCTGGCGATCGCCAGCATCGCCCGCTCGTGGCGGACCACGAGCTCGCCGAAGGCCCCCCGGTCGCCCTCTCGCGCCCGGGCGACCCGCGCCCTGTCGTCGGTCGCGCTCATCGCCCCCCTATTCCAAGGACGGAGTGAACCTGCGGATCGTCAAGAGCAAACGGGTGTGAGAGCGGCAAAGGTGCTGCGCCCATTATAGACCGCGGGCGCGGCAAGGCAAGGGAAGCGCGCCGGGCGGTGACCGCGGCCGGGGCCCCTCAGCCGGCGTTCGGGTCGTCCTGGTCGGGCGGGGCGGGACAGGCGCGGAGGTGGCCGCGGATGGCGGCCGTCTCGGCGAGGGCCGAGACGAGCAGGATGGGGAGGATGATCGACACGTAGGCCGCCGCGCGGGCCGACAGCAGCTCGCCCATGTGCGCCAGCGTGTACTGCCCGACCTTCGTCAGCTCCCGCCCCATCCCGATCCCCATCCCGACCGAGAGCCAGAAGCTCGGCAGCTCGAGCACCAGCACCGCCAGGCTGCACAGGCTCACCCACGGCGCCACGTCCACCTCGTCGTCCGGGCGCATCGTCGCGGCCAGCGGACGCTCCCCGCTCGGCAGCTCCACGTCGCCGGCGCGCAGCACGATCACACCGATGTTCAGCCCCGTCAGGAACGCCACCAGCGCCGGCACCACCACCAGCACCCCCGAGGCCATGTAGAGGAAGATGGCGACGGTGTTGAAGCAGAAGATGACGAGGAACACCCGCAGGGGCGGGAAGGCCGGGCCGATGACCCGGAGCACCTGGCGCACGACCCACAGGGGCAGCGCCATGAGCCACCCGACGTTGCCGCGCACCACGGCGAGCGCCGTGCCCAGGCCCGCCGCAAACAGCAGCGCCGCGACGAGCCCGAGCCCGAGATGCTCGTAGAGCAGGCGCAGCGACTGAGTGAGTGCGGCCATAGCTCTCCCTGACGAGGCGGCGCCGGACGGCGGCGGTATGGTATCAGGGCCCAGAGGGCCGGTCAAGCCCGCATCGCCCGGACCGCGGATTGCGCCCCGCTCGCCCGCGGGGTATACTCCGCGCCGATGAAGCCCCCCCTCGAGCAACCCGTGACGGCGGTGAAGGGCGTGGGCCCGGCGGTGGCCGAGCGGCTGGGCAAGCTGGGCATCGCGACGGTGCGCGACCTGCTGTGGCACTTCCCGAGGCTCTACCAGGACCGGTCGCGGCTGACGCCGATCGCGGAGCTGCGGCTGGGCGGGCTCGAGGCGCTGACGGGCGTGGTGCGCGACGTGCGGGCCTCGCACTGGCGCGGGCGCGGCGGCGTGCTCACGGCGCACGTCGAGGACGCGACGGGCCGCGTGGCGGCCCTGTGGTTCGGGATGCCCTACTTGCGCAAGCAGTTGCGGCCCGGCACGCGGCTGGTGCTGTGGGGCAAGGTCGCGCTGGGCCGGCGGGGCGTCTCGGTCCTGTCGCCCGAGTTCGAGATCCTCCGCGACGACGAGCCGCTCCACGCCCAGCGCATCGTGCCCATCTACCCCGCGACCGCGGGCGTCGGCCAGAAGCGCTTCCGCCGACTCGTCCGCGCCGCGCTCGACGGCTTCCGCGACGGCGCGCCCGAGCTGTTCCCCGCGCGATTCCGCGAGCGGCGGCGCCTCGTCCCGATCGCCGATGCGCTCGAGCAGATCCACTTCCCCGACTCCGAGAAGGCGCACCCGCTTGCCCGGCGGCGGCTCGTCTACGGGGAGTTCTTCGTGCTCGAGACGGCCGTGGGCATGCGCAAGCGCGGGCTGCGCGAGGGGGCCGAGGGCATCGCCTTCGCCGTCGGCAAGCGGGTGGACGGGCGGATCCGCCGCCGCTTCCCCTTCCGGCTCACGGGCGCGCAGGAGCGCGCCATCGCCGAGATCGCGGCGGACATGCGCCGGCATCAGCCGATGAACCGGCTGCTCCAGGGCGACGTGGGCTCGGGCAAGACCGTGGTCGCGGCCTACGCCATGCTCGCCGCGATCGCACACCGCCACCAGGCCGCGCTCATGGCCCCCACCGAGATCCTCGCCGAGCAGCACTTCCGCACACTCTCGGAGCTGCTCGAGGGCAGCCGCGTGCGGACCCTGCTGCTCACCGGCGGCTCGACGGCCGCCCAGCGGCGGAAGAACCTGAAGGCCATCGCCGACGGCGAGGTCGATCTCGTCGTCGGCACCCACGCGCTCATCCAGCGCGACGTCGCCTTCGCGCGGCTCGGCGTGGTGGTCGTGGACGAGCAGCACAAGTTCGGCGTGCTCCAGCGCGCGGCCCTGCGCTGGAAGGGCAGGCGGCCCGACGTCCTGGTCATGACCGCCACGCCCATCCCACGCTCGCTCGCCCTCACCGTGTTCGGCGACCTCGACGTCTCCACCCTCGACGAGCTGCCGCCCGGCCGCCAGCCCATCGCCACGAGCGTCGTCGCGCCCAGGGACCGGCTGGCCGCCTTCCGCATCGTCCGCCGCGAGCTGGCCGCGGGCCGCCAGGCCTTCGTCGTCTACCCCCTCGTCCAGGAATCGGCCGCGAGCGACCTCAAGGCCGCGACCGCCATGGCCCGGAAGCTCCAGCGCGACACCTTCCCCGACGTCCCCGTCGGCCTGCTCCACGGCCAGATGAAGAGCGACGAGAAGCACCAGCGCATGGCCGCGTTCCGCAAAGGCGACGTCCGCGTGCTCGTGTGCACGACCGTGGTCGAGGTCGGGGTCGACGTGCCGAACGCGACGGTCATGGTCATCGAGGACGCCGACCACTACGGCCTGAGCCAGCTCCACCAGCTTCGCGGCCGCATCGGCCGCGGCGAGCACCCCTCCCACTGCCTCCTGATGGTGGACGACCCCGAGGCCTCCGACAAGATCGCCGTCCTGGCCGAGACGACCGACGGCTTCCGCATCGCCGAGGAGGACCTGCGCCGCCGCGGCCCCGGCGAGTTCCTCGGCACACGCCAGCACGGGCTCCCGCCGCTCGCCGTCGGTGACTTTGCCGACGACATCGACCTGCTGCTCGAGGCACGCCACGACGCCTTCGCCCTGGTCGAGGCCGACCCCGACCTCTCCAGGCGCAGCCACCGCGCGCTCCGCAGCGCCGTCCGCGAGCGCTACGCCGCCGTCATCGAGCTTGCGTCCATCGGCTAGGCCTCGGGCTCGGGAACCGCCGCTGCCGGCGCTGCGTCTCAACGGTGGGGAGCGCCTGCGTACCCGCGTCGGAGGAGAGCGACCATGGCGCGACGGCTGGCGAGCGCCGGACGGCGAGCGGCGGTCGTGCTGGCCCTGGCGGCCGCGGCGGCCACGGCACGGCCCGTCCAGCACTGGACGCTGAAGAAGCTGGCACACGACAACGACGTGCTGGTCGTCGGTGAGGTGCTCGGCACCGCGACGGTGCGGGCGGTCCCCCGCGAGCAGAGCCGCTGGCAGTGTGCCTTGCTGGAGAAGGCGGCGAAGGTGCGGGTGCTCCGCACGCAGCCGCGGCGGCTGGCCGCGCGGCTGACGCCGAACGAGGTGCTCTCGATCCGCTACTGGGCGCTGGACCTCACGAAGCCGGTGGCCATCGTGAACGGCCCGGAGTTCCCCGAGTTCCACAAGGGCGAGGTATGGGTGCTGCCGCTGCGGAGCGTGGACGGCAAGGGGCCCGAGCGGCTGGCGCTGCTCGGCGACGAGGACTTCGGGCTGCTCGTGCCCGCGGCGGCGGAGCGGCTGCCCGAGGCGGGCATCGAGATGGACGTCGAGTTCCTCCGCGCGGAGCTGGCGGGGGCCTTCGCTCGGGGCCGGTACGCCGACATCGTGAGGGCGGGCACCTACCTGAGCCGCGTGTACGACGCGGGCGAGGTCGCGGCCGTCTCGCGTCTGGTCGCCAGGCACGTGGGCGAGCACGAGGCGCGGTGGCTCGACATCGCCGTGGC
The DNA here is from genome assembly GCA_965603035.1 of uncultured bacterium. GTDB lineage: Bacteria > Planctomycetota > PUPC01 > DSUN01 > DSUN01 > CAZDNN01. The sequence goes on along the minus strand of CBFDBL010000082.1, from coordinate 2,349 downwards.
GGCCTACTGCGCGATGCCCATGCCGCGCTCGAAGCTCGCCGAGCTGCTGGCCGACGGCAAGCGCCGGCGCCCGGCCGAGTCCCTCGTCGCGCTCGCCCTGGCCCGCGTGCGGCCCGAGGGCCGCGACGCGCGCATCATCGCGACGGCCATCGACCACGTGTCCCTCCACGCCTGGGGCACGGCCGTTACCCTCGCCGACAACTACCGACGCCACCCCCTCACCGTGACCCGGCTCGGCCAGGCGCTGGCAGCCGACGCCCCCGACGCCGTCTACGTCGCCGCCATGCTCGTGCGCGACCGCGAGCACCCGCTGCTCGCAGCGGCGCTGCCCGCGGCCAGGCGGCGCGCCCGGCTCCGCGAGCGCAGCCAGCCGGGCAACTGGCGCGGGTTCAACACCCTCCGCGCCGCGTGCGAGCTCCTGCGCGACTACGGCAGCGACGAGGACTTCGCGGCGCTCCTCGACGAGCTCCGCCGGGCGCAGACGGGCGACCGCGAGCGGTTCATGAGGCTCTTCCAGTCGGTCGCCTACGCGAAGACGCGGCGTCTGCTGCCCGTGTGTCGGCTCGCCATCGACGACACGGGGGTGCTGTCGGGGAAGACGCGCTTCTGCGACGTCGCCGCCTTCGAGGCCCAGCATCTCAGCGGCGTGGACTTCGGCGTCGCGGCCGAGCAGTCGCGCGGCGAGCGCGCGAAGGCCATCGCCAGGGTCAGTGCCTGGCTCGCCGAGCACGCGCGCTAGCAGGCCCGCCGCCGGCGATGGGTCCCGCGGCGGCGTCGCCCCTTCCGCTTTCCGCGCGAGATGATACAATGGGGGCGGCGCCCCGCGCCGCGCGGGGCGCGCCCGTGGGCCGGTTCTGGTGGAGTGTCCCCATGTCGGACGGCTGCGTGTACCTCGTCGGCGCGGGGCCTGGGGACCCTGGTCTGATCACGGTGAGGGGGCTGGCCTGCGTGCGCGAGGCGGACGTGGTGGTCTACGACTTCCTTGCGAACCCGGCGCTCGTGCGGGAGGCCCGTGCGGACGCGGAGCGGGTCTGCGCGGGGAAGCGCGGCGGTGACCACACGATGAGCCAGGCGGAGATCAACGCGCTGCTCGTCGCGAAGGGCAGGGAGGGCAGGACCGTGTGCCGGCTCAAGGGCGGCGACCCCTTCGTCTTCGGCCGCGGCGGCGAGGAGGCGGCGGCGCTGGCGGAGGCCGGGGTGGCGTTCGAGGTGGTGCCCGGCGTGACGGCGGGGGTGGCGGCGCCGGCCTATGCGGGCATCCCGGTGACCCATCGGGGCCGTGCGTCGGCGGTGGCGTTCGTGACGGGTCACGAGGATCCGACGAAGGCGGCGAGCGCGCTCGACTGGGGGAAGCTGGCGGGGGTCGGCACGCTGGTGGTCTATATGGGCGTCAAGCGGCTGCCCCAGATCGTCGAGCAGCTCACGGCGCACGGCCTGGCGCCCGCGACGCCGGCGGCCATGGTGCGCTGGGGCACGATGCCGCACCAGCGGACCGTGACGGGCACGCTGGCGGACATCGTGGAGCGGTCGCGGGACGTCGCGCCGCCGGCGGTGCTGGTCGTCGGCGAGGTCGTGTCGCTGCGCGAGCAGCTCGCCTGGCTCGAGCGCAGGCCGCTGTTCGGCCGCTGCATCGTGGTGACTCGCTCGCGCGCGCAGGCGAGCACGCTGAGCGCGCGGCTGGCGGCACTCGGCGCCGAGGTCGTCGAGATGCCGACGATCCGCATCGAGCCGCCCGAGGACTACGCGCCGCTCGACGAGGCCGTCGCGCGGCTGGCCGACTACGACGCAGCGGTGTTCACGAGCGTGAACGGCGTGGACGCCTTCTTCGCGCGGCTGGCGCGGGCGGGCAAGGACAGTCGCGCGGTGCCGCCCGTGGTGGCCGCGATCGGGCCCGCGACGGCCGAGCGGCTGGCCGAGCACGGGGTGCGGGCCGACTGCCAGCCCGAGCGCTTCACCGGCGAGGCCCTGGTCGCGGCCCTGGTCGAGCGCGGCGGCCTGGCCGGCCGGCGCGTGCTGCTCGCCCGGGCCGCCGAGGCCCCGCCGACGGTGACCGACGGGCTCGAGGCCGCGGGCGCCCGCGTGCACGAGGTGGCGGCCTACCGCACGAGGGTCGGCGCGGAGCCGGACCAGGCGGCGCGGGCACGCCTGATGGCCGGTGAGGTGGATGCCGTGACGCTCACCAGCTCGTCCACGGTGCGCGGCTTCGTCGCCGCAGTGGGCGCGGAGCAGGCGGCGGCGCTCCCGCCGTCGGTGCGGCTGGCCTCCATCGGGCCGGTGACGAGCGCGACGGCGCGGGAGCTGGGCCTGTCGGTGGCGGTCGAGGCGTGCGAGCATACCATCCCGGCCTCG
>CBFDBL010000081.1:0-13966 GCA_965603035.1 uncultured bacterium | reverse complement strand
AACTCCGGCATAGCACCAGCCGGGGAGAAGCACGGTGGCCTGGATAGCCACGAGACGCGCGCAGTACCAAGACCGGAGTGTGTGCTGGTCGTTCCACCAGGTCATGTTCCCCCTGGTGAGCGAAGCGCTGTTGTGATCATCCCGGAGTTATATAACTCCGGGATTGCCCCCGGCGGGGAGAACCAGGTGCCCTGGATAGCCACGAGACCCGCGCCGTAGCAGGACGGGAGGGTGTGCTGGTCGTTCCACGGGGTCATGTTCCCCGTGGTGAGCGAAGCGGCGGTCTGAGGATCCCGGACGCCTGCGTCAGAAGTAGCAGGAGGTCTCACGAATCGGCGTTTGTTGATGTCAGACCCCCCGCTCGCGCCGTCGAATGCGCTGATGCGTGGGGGGGCGTCCCACTTGTGAGGGAGGCGTCGTCGCGGAGTTATATAACTCCGGCATGGCCCTCACCGGGGAGAACCACGGTGCCCTGGGTAGCCACCAGACGCGCGCCGTACCAGGAGGGGAGGGTGTGCTGCTCGTTCCACGAGGTCATGTTCCGCCTGGTGAGCCAAGCGCTGGTGTCATCATCGGGGAGTTATATAACTCCGGCATGGCCCGCGGCGGGGAGAACCACGGTGCCCTGGATAGCCACGAGACGCGCGCCGTACCAGGACGGGAGGGTGTGGTCCTCGTTCCACCAAGTCATGTTGCGCCTGGTGAGCGCAGCGCTGATCCCACCATCCCGGAGTTATATAACTCCGGGATGACCGGGCCGCCATCGCCCCCCTCCAACGACAGACACGGGCCAAGCCGACACGCCATCGGTTGCCGGCGGGACGGGCAGCGGCGGCCCGGGGCGTACGCGGCTACTTCTCCTCGAGCGGCTCGAGGGTGACGTTGCGGAACTCGATGGGGCTGCCCTCGCTCTGGAGGCAGATGGCCCCGCTGGAGGGGTCGGCGTCGGTGCCCTCGTTCATCAGCCTGCCGTTGACGACCAGGCGGACCGTGCCGCCGTCGCAGGTGATATCGTAGGTGTTCCACTCGCCCACGGCCTTCTCGTTGTGGTCGCCGCGCTTCTTGACGTTGGCGTACATCTTCGGGCCGACCTGCTTGCCGCCGACCGTGAGGGTCGACTTGGTGAGCAGCCAGAAGTCGCCGGCGTTGCGGTGCATGAGCTGCGCCTCGACGCACTTCGGCCACACGCGGTCGGGGCCGCTCTGGTGGAGCAGCACCCCGCTGTTCGTCGGCTTGGCGACCCACCGCCACTCGACGTGGAGGCGGTAGCTCGCGTAGGCCTTCTCGGTGCGGATATAGCCGTGCGGCTTGCCCAGGCAGTGGATCACGCCGTCGCGGACCGTCCAGATCTTGTCGACGTCGGCCTGCTTGCTCGGGCAGAACTTCACCCATCCCGTGAAGTCGGTGCCGTTGAACAGCGCGATCTTCTCGGTCGGCACGACGGGCTTCTCGGCCTCGCCTGCCACGACCGCCGCCACCAGGCACGCGACCACAACAGCGAACACCACTCCTCTCATCGCCCTCTCCTTTCGTCAGCCGAAGTCAGGGCTGCATTCCACGCTGCTGAATCGCGGAGCGAGCGCGTGGGCTTGTGCACGCGCCCACACGCCCTGACGCGGGCGTGCGTCCAGCCCGCCGGGCGGGCGATAGATTGTAGCCCAGGGCGTAAGCCCTGGGAAGCGGGCACCCGCCCCTGTGACCAGCCCCGCAAGGGGCGACAGAACGCCTCGATGCGGGACGACCGCTCCAGGGCCTCTGCCGCCCCCTGCGCGGGCTGGGCCTCCGTCACGCCCCGATCCACGGGCTCACGCCCGTGGCTACATTCTGTCGCCCTGCGGGCTAGGAGCCGCAGCGCACGACTGCCCACGGGGGCACGCGGCCCGAGACCACACCGCACTCCACATGCCCCGCCGCTCAGCGCTGGGCGAGGAGGTGGGCCATGCGCTGGCGGAAGCGCTCGAGGGCACGCTCCTGGGCGGGGCTGAAGTGGCCCTGGCGCTGGCCGTAGCAGTCCATCCAGGTCACGAGGCGATCGAGGTCGTCGGCGGAGAGCTGCACCTTCTGGTGGCCCTTGCGCAGGTGGGCGAGCAGGACGCTGGTGGCGGCGGCGCCCTTGCCGGGCACCGAGTGGCCGCGGCTGTAGGGCTGTCGGATGACCTCGAAGAGACAGGGCTTGCCATACTTGTAGAGCGCGTCGTAGGACGCCGCGGCCGTGAGGTTGAGCTTCTTGCAGACCTCGGGCTTGCCCTTCGGGCTGTGGCACTTGACGCAGTGGCGGTCGAGGACGGGCTGGACGAGGCGGTCGTAGCGCAGGGGCCAGGAGCCGTGGGGTCCGGGCGTGAGCGGCGAGGGCTCGCGTCGGAGCGCGGCGGCGAGGACGTTGGGCGCGGCCTCCGAGCGCGGCTCGTGGCATCCGATGCACCCGAGGCGCTGGCCGGGCTGTGCGTAGGCGAGGGTGCGCATGGTCTGGACGGCCATGCCCTGGGCGTCGAGTGCCTGGAAGAAGACGTTGACGCCGCCCGGCATCTTGAACTGTGCGGAGCCGTCGGGCTCGACGGGCGCGGTGCCCAGGACGCACTTGCCGGGGTCCTCGCGGGTGCCGCCGATGCTCGGGCGGTTCATCTGGGGCTGTGTCTTGGCGGGGACGGCGATGATGCGGAGGCGCTGGACGGTGCCGCGCGGGACGCCCGGGAGGCCGTCGTAGACGTCGAGCAGGTAGACGGTGGCCTCGGCGTCGTCGCGGTCGGCGACGAGGTCGGGCAGGCGGTGGGGCTCGGGGCGCGGGTGGAGCGGGATGGGGAAGCAGGCGGAGATGGCGGGGTCGCGGTAGAGCACCTCGAGGTTGCCGAAGGCATCGGCGAGGTAGAGGCCCATGCGGTTCGTGTCGTTGTGGCCGCCCTCGCGGCGGATGGGCGAGGGGCTCCAGGCCACGAGGTAGCAGTGCTCGGACAGCGGCCACGGGTTGTTGTAGTAGGTGGCTGGCCAGCCCTCCATCTCGGGGAAGCAGACCTCGGGGGTGAGGCGGGTGAGCGCCGGGGCCTCCTCGAGGCCGACGGCGGTGTCGAGGCGGACGATGGAGCCCGCGGTGATGGCGTGGTGGCCCGAGGCGGTGAAGAGCAGGCGGTGGGAGCCGGGGATGGCGCGGGCCTCGAAGATGCAGTGGGGGCTGCGGGTGAAGTTGCCGTAGACGAGGCTCGACATGGTGCCGTCGGGCCGTGTGGCCCAGAGGCTCATGAAGGCGTTGTTGTGGCGGTCCACGTAGTCCCATCGTGCGTAGAGGATGCGGCCGTCGGGGTGGAGGGAGGGCGTCCACTCGAAGTTCTCGAAGGCGGAGATGGCGCGCATCTGCTTGCCGTCGCGGTCCATGACGTGGAGGGTGTAGATGGCGACGGGCCGGCTGTTGCCCCCGCCACAGCGCACGTAGCTGTCGGGCAGGCAGGGGTCGTCGAGCGTGGCCTGGGCGCTGGCGCGGCCGCACTGGAGCGCCTGCCCGCGGCGGGTCGAGAGGAACGCGATGCGGCCACCCGGCAGGTCGCGGGGGTCGAAGTCGTCGTAGCGGCCGCGGGTGAGCTGGCGCAGGCCGGTGCCGTCCACGCTCATCTCGTAGACGTGGTACTTCGCGTCGTCGGGCACGTTGGGCTTGTCGGTCTTGTCGCCCATGCCGCGCAAGTGCGGGTAGAAGCGGCACCAGGCGAACAGCAGCTTCGTGCCGTCGGGCGCGAGGTCGGGCCGCAGGTAGGTGCCGACGGGCAGGTCGGGCGTGATGTTGCGGAGCCGGGGCTTGCCGTCGCGGAAGCCGCCCAGGACGAACAGGCCGCCCCCGGGGCGCGACCAGTGCCCGTAGTACTGGTCGGACATGTGGCTGTAGGAGCCTGGGGCGCGCTTGGTGAAGAGGATCTGGTCGAAGGCGAGCGCGGGATTGGCCAGCGCGATGCGCCGCACGGCCCAGCGCAGCTCGAGGTAGAGCTTGCCCTTCGTCTCGGCCGAGGCGTCCCCGGGCAGCGCCTCGACGCGCTGGGCGACGGCCTCGAGCCGGGTCGCGAGCGCCTCGATGGGCGCGCCCTCCGCCAGCAGCTCGGCGGCGAGCTTGCGGCCCCGCGCGACGACGGTCGCGAAGGGGTAGTGAATGTCGGCGACCTTGGGCTTGGGCGACGGCTTGCCGTGGAGGGCCGACCACTGGCTCACCGACGACTGGTCGGAGGGCTTACCCAGCGCGAGGTTCGTCTCGGGGTCCGCCTGCGGGTAGACCTCGACCTCGTCGAGATGGAAGTACATCGTGTAGTCGAGCGCGAGGCGGACGAAACGGGCGGCCTTGCCGCCGAGCTTGACGACGAGCGGCTTGTTGTCGCTGTGGCCCCAGAAGGGCTTGTTGCCGTGCTGGTAGGCCCTGGCCCAGGTCTTGCCGTCATCGGAGAGGAGCAGGAGGATGCGGTTGTTGCGTGTGCCGCAGGCGTCGCAGCGGTTGTAGAGGACCACGCGGTCGAGGGCGGTCCTGGTGCCGAGATCGACGTGCCACCAGGGGTTCTTCTCGTTGAGGGTGTGGAAGCCCCACTCGCCGGTGATCCGGCCGTCCACGGCGCCGAGCGCGTCCTGGCGGGTCGAGACCTTCGTCGCTCGACGCGGCTGGAGGCGCTTGCCCGTCCGCACCTTGTCCTGGAGCCGCCAGTCGGCCTCGACGGCCTCGCGATACGCCGCGGGGTCGATGGCTGCGACCGAGCCCGCCGAGGCGGCGGCGGCAAGGCACACGAGCGGCAGGAGTGCACGGCGCACGGGCAGCCTCCGAAACCCATCGGTAACAGCGCCCAGCCCAGGCACCACTATCAGAGCAGAAACGCATGCGGATATCAACCGCCAGCGCGGTTGACCCGCGATAGGCCGGGCGGTATAACAGGATGGACAGCCGAGGGGAGCCCGAGTCGTGTCGCGCCCAGGGGCGCGGCGACGCCTCACGGCGGGGGAAGCCGATGGCGACGACCGAACGCTCGGCGCCCGAGGTGCTCGAGGGCCTCGTCCAGCAGGCCGAGGCCGCTGGGGCCAGCGACATCCACCTCCAGCTCGACGGCAAGCAGGCCCGCGTGGCCTTCCGCCTCGACGGCGTGCTCAGCGACGCGGCCGAGCTGCACGGCCCCGTGGCCCAGCGCGTCTTCGGCCGCATCAAGTACCTCGCCAGGCTCAAGACCTACCAGGCCGCGACCCCGCAGGACGGGCGGATCGACCGCGACGACGTCGGCGCCGCCAGCGACATCCGCGTCGCCACCTACCCGACCGTCACGGGCGAGAAGATCGTCCTCCGCCTCTTCGCCGCCGCCGAGGTCATCGCCCTCGGCCAGCTCGGCTTCCCCGAGCCGGCCCGCCGCGCGCTCGAGCGACTCCTCGCACAGCCCGCGGCCATGGTGCTGCTCACAGGCCCCGCCGGCAGCGGCAAGACGACGACCATCTACGCCTGCCTCCAGCAGCTCGCCGCCGACCCAGGCCGCCACATCATCACCATCGAGGACCCCGTCGAGCGGGTGCTCGGCGGCGTGATGCAGACCGAGGTCAACCCCGCCGTCGGCCTGACCTTCGCCGCGGCGGCCCGCCACCTGCTGCGCCAGGACCCCCAGGTGCTCGTGGTCGGCGAGATCCGCGACGAGGAGACGGCGAACCTCGCGGTCCGCGCCGCCTTCACCGGCCACCTGGTGATCGCCACGCTGCACGCCGGCTCGTGCCGCGGGGTGTTCGAGCGGCTCTTCGACATGTGCGACGACCGCTACGCCGCCATCGCCGCGGTCGCGATGGTGCTCAGCCAGCGGCTCGTCCGCCAGCTCTGCCCCGAGTGCCAGGGCGAGGGGTGCGAGGCGTGTCTGCGCACCGGCTACTGCGGCCGCGTGCCCGCCGCCGAGTGGCTCGACGTGGACGACGCGCTGCGCCGTCAGCTCCGCGAGCGCGGCGCCGACGCCGTCGCGCCCGACCCGACCCTCGAGGCCGAGGGCCGCCGCCTCGTCGCCGACGGCGTGACCGACGAACGGGAACGCCTCCGGGTGTTTGGAGCATAGGAGACCCGACTCGTTCTCTCTGTGTGTTGGCCTCGGTCCACGTCTCCGGCGTCTGTGCCGGAGGGCCTGCTCCGCAGGAGGCCAAAGCGGCGTCCAGCCGCCGCACTCCAAAGGCCCCGACAGGGAAGCTGGCCTGCGACACGGGATCTTCTATGGAGTGCGGTGGCTCGACACCGCTCTCACTTCTCGCGGAGCGAGCCCCAGGACGCCGGGCCACGCCATCGGGCAGAAGCCGACCATGATGGGAACGCCAGGCTGCCCGCGATCAGGAGCCATCCGGTGAACTACGAGCAGCTTGCCTTCTTCAACCAGCAGCTCGCGGCTATGCTGCGCGAGGGGATCCCGCTCCAGGGCGCGCTGCGCCAGCTCTGCGGCTCGATGCGCGGCGGCCGCCTGCGGGCCCACTTCGCGCGGCTCGAGCAGGCGCTCGCCGAGGGCACGCCGCTCGACGAGGCGCTCGGGGCCAGCGGCCTGCCCGAGCTCTACTGCCAGATGGTCCGCGTCGGGGTCCGCAGCGACAGCCTGCCCGCCGTGCTCACCATCGTCGCCGATCACTACCGCCGCGTCGCGACGATCTGGGCGCGGCTCAAGGGCGTGCTCTTCTACCCCCTGCTCGTCCTGGCGCTGGCGCTCGGCCTGTCGCTCTACGTCGTGTTCGGCCTCCAGCCGAAGGCGATCGAGATGCTGGAGGACATGCACGTGGCGGTCGACGTGGCGGGCCTTCGGTTCCGTGCCTTGGGTCCGCCGGCCGTGCTGGCGGCGCTGCTGGTGGCCGCGGTCGTGGTGCTCGCGGTGCCGGCGACGCGGCGGTGGGTGCGCTGGCACGTGCCGCCGTTCAGGGATGCGAGCCTGGCGCAGCTCGCGTCGTCGCTGGCGCTGATGCTGCGGGGCGGGTGCAGCCTGGGCGAGGCGGTGAGTCTGCTGAGCCGGCTCGAGGGCTCGACGCGTGCGGGCCGGGTCCTGCTCGACTGGCGGGCGCGCCTGGCCGAGGGCACCAGCCGCTTCCGCGACGTCGCCGCGGGCGGCGGGCTCGTGCCGCCGCTGTTCGTGTGGCTGGTCGAGACGGGCGGCGGCGACCTGGCGGCGGGCTTCGAGCGCGCGGCCGAGGCCTACCGCGAGCGGGCAGAGCACCGCACCGAGCTGATGCTGTCGGGCGCCCTGCCGGTCAGCGTGCTCGTCGTCTCGGCCATGGTCTTCCTCCAGATGAAGGTCCTGACGGGGATGCTCGTGCAATTGATGAACATGATGCAGTCGATAGGTGGCTGAGATGGTCGGCTCGCTGAGCGCGTGGGGCAGCTCGTCGGCGCTGGTGGCGGCGGCCGGTGTGGTGGAGTCGGTGTTGCTGAACCTCATGGGCTCGATGATGGTGACGGTGCTCTACGTGGGGCTGGCCGGGCTGTTCGGGTGGGTGGCGTACCTGCTGCTGACGCTGCCGCTGCGGCGTCGGGAGCGTGCTCGGCTGTTCCTGTCGCTGGTCGAGACGGGCCTGCGCGAGGGCGCGAGCGCGGAGACGACGGTCGTGGGGCTGTCGCGTCAGGGGGTGGGGGTGCTGGGCACGTCGCTGCACGCGGTCGCGCGCGAGGTCGAGGCGGGTGCGACCCTGGCCGCGGCGCTGGGCCACGAGCCCGGCCTGCTGCCGCCGCGGATCGTCGAGATGCTGGCCGCGGGCGAGCGGGCCGGCGACCTCGCTCGCGTGCTGCCCGCCTGCCGCCAGACCCTGGGCGACGCGCGGGCGCGCGTGCGCAGCGCCACACACTACCTCATCCTCATCGCGCTCGGCGTCGGCGGCATCTTCTTCGCCACCCTCGTCGTGTTCCCAGGCATCGGGGTCTACATCGTGCCGCGGTTCCGCGAGATGTGGGCCGACATGCGCATCGAGCCGCCGCCGCTGCTGGCACTCATGATGGACGCATCGCGCAGCCCGGCCTTCTACGCCGTGCTGTGGCTGATCCCGATGGGACTGGCGGCGGGCGGCGTGTGCTACGTCGCCGGGCCGTGGCTCGCGCGGGCGCTCGGCCTCCAGGGCCTGGAGAGCTGGGTGCAGCGGGTGCTGCCGTGGCGGTGGAAGCGCGTGCAGCGGGACTTCTCGGCGATGCTCGGGGTGCTGCTCGACGCGGGCATGCCCGAGGCCGATGCGGTGGTCTTCGCGGCGCGGAGCACGGCGAACACGCTGCTGATGCGCCGCGCGGACCTGGTGGCGGACGCGCTCGAGGCGGGGATGCCGCTGACCGAGGCGGTGGGCCGGCTCGACGGCAGCGGCGAGTTCCTGTGGCGGCTGGGCAACGCGGCGCACGCGGGCACGGGCTTCGCCGAGGCGCTCGCAGGGTGGCACGAGTCGCTCGACGCCAGGGCCTTCCACCAGGAGCAGGTGGCGGCGCAGATCGTCACCTCCGCCATCGTGCTGCTCAACGGTGCGGTGGTCGCCGCCTTCGTCATCGGCGTCTTCCAGATGTTCGTCCACCTCATGGGGGCGGTCGCGATATGGTGAGCCGACGCCCACGCCGCCGACGCGGCACCATGCTCATCGAGCTGACCGCGGCCGTCGGCATCCTCATCGTCGTCACCGCGGGCTTCGCCGCCGCCATACACACCGACGGCAGGGTGCTGCGCGCCTGCTACTACCGCGCCGTGGCCATCGAGCTCGTGGACGGCGAGCTCGAGCGCATGGCCGCAGGCGAGTGGCAGGCCCACGGACAGGGCACCCACGAGCTGACCCTCGAGGCCGACGCCGCGGCCAACCTGCCCGACGGGACCTTCGTCCTCTCGGTCAAGGGCAAGACCCTGCGGCTCGAGTGGCGGCCCGCCCAGCGCGGCAAGGGCGGGCGCGTCGCCAGGGAGGTGACGCTGCCATGACCGCCCGACGCGCGCACCGCGGCTTCACCCTCGCCGAGATGATGGTCTACACGGCCGTCGTCAGCATCGTGATCACGGTCGCCTGGCTCACCTACTACGCCTGCTGGGGCCACTCGCTGGTCGTGCTGCGGGCCTCCGGCGACATCGTCCGCACCCTCGAGGCGGGCGAGCGCTGGCGCAACGACGTGCGCGGGGCATCGGAGCCGCCGACCCTGGCCGACGGCGTGCTCAGCATCCCGCACCCGGGCGGCGCCGTCGGCTACCGCGTGGCCGGCGAGACGGTCGAGCGCCGGGTCGGCGAGGGCGCGTGGACGCCGCACCTGGTCGGCGTCCGTGCGTCGCGCATGGTGCTCGACGCGGGACAGCGCGTGCGCTCGTGGCGTTGGGAGGTCGAGCTGAAGGTCCGCAAGAAGCAGGCCCGCGTCCGCCCGCTCTTCACGTTCCGCGCCGTCGCGGCGGAGGGCAGCCGATGATCCGCCGATGGCTCGACAGACTGCGGCGCCGGCGCGGCACCGGGCTCATCGTCGTGATCGTGCTCGCTGCCGTCATGGCGACCTACGTCGTCACCAACGCCGTCGCCCTCCGCTCGCTCCAGAAGCGGCTCGCCCTCATCGAGCGTCGCCACACCGAGCGCTGGGCCGAGCGTCAGCAGGCGAAGCCGGACGCCAGCACCCCCGGCAGGTAGGGTCACCCCCCTTCCCAGGGCCGCTCCGCGGCAAGCCAAAGCGGCGTCGAGCCGCCGCAGTCCAGAGGGCCTTCAGTAGCGGGGCCTGTCAGCCCACCGCGTCTTTGGAGTGCGGTGGCTCGACACCGCTCTGGCTCCTCGCGGAGCGAGGCCCCGAAGCAACCGCCTCCCCTCTGCCCCCCTGCTCAGTAGTCGTCGTAGACGTTGAGCCGGTCGATCTTGAAGCTCCTCACCACCTTCTGGAACGCTTCGTCGGCCTCGCGCTCGAACCACGCCGCGGAGCACCACGGGTACCTCGTCGCGACCTTCACAAGGCCATGGTGGACGGGATTCTCGTTCACGTAATGGACGCGGGCGAGGTACGACTCCTGGTAGGTGAGTTGCGTATCGCGGTACTGGTACCAGACGCGTCGACCTGGCGTCCCATCGCGACGGTTGAGGGCCCTTGCCGTTTGGGTGTGCAGATGGGAGGGCATCGTCTTGAGCGTCCTGGGCTCGCCGGGCGATATGGCGACAAGGTGGTAGTGATTGGCCAGTACCGCCCAGGCCTGAAGCTCCCAGCCATAGCGTCTGGCCAGGGACAGCAGACCGTCATGGACCAGGTCGAGCCGCGCCGGCGAGTTGAGGAAGCGCTGTTTGCGGTACGTGCCGCACGTGACAAAGTACGTGCCCTCGTCACCGAGGCGATGCACGGGAGCGTGGGGCCAGTCCGCCATGGGAAACGCCTTCACGCAGGGGCCGCTCTGCCTCCTCGCGGAGCGAGGGCGCGGTCAGGGCTTGAGGCCGCCGAGCTTGAGGTCGGCCGGCCTGGCGGCCTTGAGCAGGTCGGCGTAGACGACGAGGCCGTTGGCGTAGGCGGCCTCGCGGCCGAGGACCGACGTGAGGTTGGACCGCACGCTCGGCGCGACCGTCTCGTTGGCGACGCTGCCGTCCTGGATGCTCTGGTGGAAGGCCTTCATGTTGGTGAGGGCGCCCTGCTGGTAGATGGGGCCGGTGTTCCCGCCCTTGTAGCTCTTGCCGCCCTTGGCGCGGATGCCGACCCAGCCGCCGTACTGGGTGTGCGCCGTGCCGACGGGGCCGTAGGCCTGGCAGAAGATGCCGCCGTGCCCGCTGATGCACTGGGTGCCGCTGAAGGCGACCGACAGGCCCTTGGGGAACCAGTAGGTGACGGCGAAGTGGTCGTAGCAATCGCCCTCGAGCCTTGCCTTGCGGCCGCCCGTGCCCGCGGCCTGGACGGGGTCGGCGTCGAGGAACCAGGTGGCGACGTCGAGGGCGTGGATGAACTGCTCGACGATGATGTCGCCGCTGAGCGCGATGTCGTAGTGCCAGTTGCGCAGCCGCCCCTCGGGGCCCTGCATCGTGCCCTTGTGGCCGAGCCGGCCGCCGTGGTAGTGGGCGTCCACGAGCACGATCGGCCCGATGTCGCCACGCTGCACCCGCTTCACCGTCTCGATGTAGAAGGGGTTGGCGCGGGTCTGGAAGTCCACGAGGAACACCAGCTTGCTCGCCGTGGCCTTCTTGCCGGAGGCGAGGATGGACTGGCAGCCGGGGACGTCGACGGCGATGGGCTTGGCGACGTAGACGTGCTTGCCCGCGGCCACGGCGTCGGCCGCCTGCGGCGGATGGAGAAAGGGCGGGGTCTGGATGGCCACCGCGTCGATATCGAGGTCCAGCATCCGCTTGTAGGCCGACAGCGAGCCGCTGAAGCAGCGCTCGGCGGGGATGGCGAACTGCTTCTGCGCCGCGGCCACGCGGTCACCGAAGTAGTCGGCGGCCGCGGCGATGCGCGTCGGCGTGCTCTTGGCGAACAGGTTGCACAGCCAGCGTCCGCGACCGCCTGGCCCGATGATCCCCAGCTCGAGCTTCGAGTTCGCCTCCGCGCCGCGTGCCGACCCGGGCTTGACGATCGTCAGCGTCGCCGCCGCGGCGCCCGCCAGGAACGCGCGACGTCCCACCGTGCTCTTCGCCATCGCCTGCCTCCTTTGCGGTCACGCTCCCCGATGGCGTGGAGGATACACGAACGGCGGGCGCGGCTCAAGGGGGGAGGGATGCTCGGGGCGAGGCGAAGCGGTTCCGGGTTCCGGGTTTCGGGGGTCAGAGAAGATGAAGACGCCGCAGGAGGAGTCCGTCCGGAACCCGGGACCTGCAACCCGGAACCGCTCTCCCCTCATGGAGCAGGCGCCGCGAGCGGGGAGCCCACGGCGCCTGTCCTCTTCTCTTCTCACGCGTCACGCATCACGCGTCCTCCGCCTCCTCCGCAGCAGCGCCAGGCCGCCGAGGGCCAGCAGGCTCAGGGTCGCCGGCTCGGGGATGACGTCGAGCTCGGTGATGACGACGGTGTAGTTGTCGAGACGGGCGTGGTCGCCAGGCAGCTCCTCGAGGCCGGCGTCGATGTACATGCCCATGTCGGTGACGATGCCGGCCAGGTCGCCGGCGGGCGGGCCCCCGACCTGGATCATGCCGCCGGCCCCCTCGACGACGTCGAGCATCAGCCAGTTGGCCACGTCGATGACGTCGGTCGGCCGGAACAGGTGGGCCATCCAGTCCGTGCTGGTCACGAGGTCGAGGTCGTCGAATGCCTCGGCCGACACGAGCCACTGGCCGTCGAGAAGGATGGCCACTCGCATCTCGGCGTCGATGTTGTCGTTCCGCGTCTCGAACCCCACCGAGAAGAGCTGACGGATGTCGAAGTCGGGCACGTCGCCTGTGAAGTGGAGCGAGGTGGCGCCCACCGGGACGTCGTCGTCGGTGTTCCTGGGAGCGTAGTAGAGGTAGCCACGCTGCGTGGGGCCGGGGAGGACCTCGGTCGTCGCGTTGATCGGCGTCGGGGTGTTCGGCGAGCCGGTGCCGTTGCCGATGCCGGTGCCGGTGCCGGTGCCGGTGGTGCCGTGGACGTACTCGACGACGCCGGGCGCGTCGGTCTCCACGAGGGCGGTCCAGCCGAACTCGGCGTGCGGGTCGTTGCCGTCGCCGCCGGCGCCAATCGTGCCGTCGGCGTAGAAGGGCTGGCGGTAGACGACGGACGGCGCCGGCTCGGTCTCGCCGGTGATGAAGCCCACGTCATCGACGTTCGAGAACCAGACGCTGTAGCCGAGGTGGACGTTGACGATGCTCTTGCCGGAGGGCGCGACAAAGCCGTAGAAGGTGTCCTCGTTATTCGCGGGCGCCGCGCCCGAGATGGTGGCCGAGGCCGTCACGGTGCTGCCGTCGCTGAAGGTCGCCGTGCAGGGCACCACCCCCTGGTCGGTGTCGAGGCGCTCGATCGCCGTCACGCCGAAGTGGGTCACCCCCTCGCGCGGGATGCCGTCGGTGATGGTACCAATGTCGAAGCTGAAGTCCATGTCGGGCGATTCCTTGCTCAGCATCTCGGTCCCCGTGCCGGAAACAGGGACCCGATTGCTGCCCGGGAGGCCGGGGTAGCGGAACGCCGAGTTGCCCGAGCTGATGGTCAGCGTCTTGGTGCCGTTCGTGCCGTACGTGGCCACGAAGCTGCCGCCGCCGGCCTCCAGGCTCCCGGCGCCCTCAAACCCCACGACGCCGCCCATGTCGGCGGCAAAGGCCGACCCGGTCAGCGCCTGGAACTCGGTGAGACTCAGCACGTTCGCCGCGCCGGCCGCGCCGGTCGCGCCGCTGAACGTCGCGCTCTGGTCCACATCGTTGCTCGACCCAGGATCGTAGACCCCCACCGTGGTGAAGCCGCCCTGTGCCCACGAGCAGGCGATCACCAGACACACCACCACCAGCCCGGTCACGCGCGTGCTCATCTGCTTCTCCTTCGCAGGCTTCGACGGAGTGTCCCGGCCCAGCGCCGACAGGCGGTCGAGGCGGCGCTCGAGGCACCAAGCACACTCTAGCGGCCAAGACCCAGGTCTCTCGCGCTAGCGCAGCAAACCCCGTGCCGGAGAGGAGAACTGCCGCCGGCCCAATGGCGATCCCCCGTAAGCGCTTGCCCGACAATGACCTGGAGCGTCAGGCGCAGCCCCTCAGGCGCCCGGGGCGTCGCGGCAGACCATCGTCGTGTCCACTTTGCCGGACCGCTGGATGGGCGCCAGACGGGCGGATGCGGCGCCGGCCGTGGGCGTATGTCTATACCGAATCAAGCGTTATGCAATCACGTGGCGGATCGATGCCAGCGGTCCAGGATGCTGGACGCGGACCCGTGTGTTCGGGGGACTCGACCCCATCCGTCCTCTGGCCCCTGCCGCTGTGCCCGCGGGGCCGCGCGACCCGAGCGACTACGGAGCGATTGCAGAGCGATTCTGAGCGATTCTTGAAAAAACTTTCGAGCGACGGAAGTGTTGATGGGGCAGCGCCTTACGCGATCCGGGGGCGCGCCGCCGGGCCGAATCGCTCGAGAATCGCGAGCGATTGAGTGTACCCAGTGGAGGGGCCG
>CBFDBL010000080.1:0-14056 GCA_965603035.1 uncultured bacterium | reverse complement strand
GAGGTCTTCTCTGCCCCGCCGACTTATGGAGGGTTCTTGTCGGTCAGGACACTAGGCAGGGACGACCTCGAGGCCTGCCGCGCGGGCAGCGGCCTCGAGCGCCGCCATCGCGCCGTCCGACTGGCGCCGGGCGCCGTCGAGCGGGAAGGGGCGTCGGAGCCAGGCGTACTTGCCCGGGGCGGCGGGGTTGTAGGGCAGGAGCGTCGTCCTCGTCGCGCCGCGGGCGCGCGCGGCGCGGGCGATGGCGGCGATGTCGTCGGGCGAGCCGTTGCAGCCAGGGATCACGGGCACGCGCACGACCGCGTCGGCGCCGCGGGCGACGAGGCGGCCGAGGTTGTCGAGGATGGGTGCCAGCTCGACGCCGGTGTTCTGCTTGTGGCGCGCGGCGTCGGCGTCCTTGAGGTCGTAGAGCCAGAGATCGACGACGTCGGCGAGGCGGTCAAGGTGCTCCCACGGCGTGCAGCCGCAGGTCTCGACCGCCACGTGGATGTCACGCTCGCGGCACAGCGCGGCGACGGCATAGGCGAAGTCGGGCTGCATCGTCGGCTCGCCGCCCGTCAGCGTCACGCCGCCGCCCGTCCGCCTGAAGAACGCCTTCAGCCGTTCCGCCTCGTCGGCGATCTCGCCCGCCGTCCGCTCGAAGCCCTTCACCTCCAGCGCATCCGCCGGGCACGCCTCCACGCACGCGCCGCACTGGCGGCACCGCGCCCGGTCCTCCGCCGTCTGCTCGAACCACGCCGGCAGCCCCTCGGGACACGCGACCGCGCACGCGCCGCACTGCTGACACTTCAGCTCATACCAAACGACCTCGGGCTTCGGCGACACCGACTCCGGGCTGTGGCACCAGACGCACCGCAGCGGGCAGCCCTTGAGATACACCGTCATCCGCACGCCCGGCCCGTCGTGCGTCGCCGTCTGGTCGATGGCGAAGACGAGGCCCCGTGTCCGGCGGTTTGGTGGGTTCGGCAGCATTGCGGTGGGGGAGGCTCGGTAGTTGCGGATGTCGAGGACGCTTCTGCTGCCCCAGCGCGTCCCGCGGGACCGCAGCGGGTCGCCTCCGACGTGCGCGGCGAACAACGTCAGGGCGAGGACAGGGCCTTCTTGCTGCCGCTGCGACGCTGCTCCTCTGGTTCCTCAGCGGCCGCTCCATGTGCCCGGATCAGATCACAGAGCTTCTTGCGGTCACCTCCGCAGTCGTCGAACATCTTCTGCCTAACCCGGTGGATCTCCTCGACGATCGGATCGCGCATCATGGCTTCGCTCCTGGGGACCACCCGAGCAACTCCATCGGCGTGCAGATGAGCGGGGTGACCCGCCCCAGCCGCCGATTTGCCTCCATCAGACGCCGCATAACCGGGCCGCTGGCAATGTGCGAGCAGTTCCACGTGACCAGATAGTCAAGCTCGTGGTGAACGGCGAAGGCAATGTGCGTTGCGTCCACAAGTCGCTGGGGCAGCTCCAATTCCTTCTCGTAGAGCTCCGCGAGGTCAGCAACGACGTCGGTCAGCGGCAGGGCCTCGAGGCCACGCGTGAGGGCCAGGCGTCGCGCTGCGGCATCGGGATCACCCAGACGAATCTCGGCAAGCACGGTGTCAGAGACGAACAACGCGTCGCGCTCGCGCGCCACGTCCCACCACTCGCGAGTCATCTCCTGGCTCGCGCAGACGACCAGGTCGCGGCTGGGCCTGGCAGCAAGGTAACTGATGATCGTCGTCTCGACGTACACACTCGAGAGCGATGCTGCCATTCGCAGTTGCTCCGGTCACAGTTGGTGCTCTCTGCCCCTATCGATTGTACCCAGGTGCCCTCGGGCAAGCAACCGCCGCCTTCTACAGCTCCAGCTCGGTGCGGGCGATGATGTCCTCCTGGGCTTTGGGGCACAGGAGGGTGAAGGGGACGAGGTAGCCGCCGATGCGGACGAAGAGGTCGTCGTAGTTCTCGGGGTGGGCCTGGGCGTCGCGCAGGGTCTCGGAGCTGGCGAGGTCGATCTGCACCTGGTAGGTGCCCAGGTCCATCGCCGCCTCGATGAGGCCCTGGAGGCGGTCCACGCCGCCCTCGGCCGCCAGCGAGTTGGCGCCGAACCGCACGTTGAACGTGATGCCGCCCAGCCCCCGCGAATGGTCGAGGCCCGACGCCGAGAGGATCACCGACGGGAAGCCCTTGACCTTCACCCCGCTGCGCGGCGCCAGCGAGTGGGCGAGCGGCATGCCCGCCAGCCGTCCGTCGGGCGTCGCGGGGGTCTGCTCGCCGAAGTGGATCCACACGGTCCAGCCCAGGAAGCCGGGGAGCACGGGGCCGCCGAACAGCGACCTGTGCCCCTCCAGGTGGGTGCACCAGCCGCCGGCCACGTCGGCGAAGATGTCGTTCACCCAGGCGATGTCGTTGCCGTGCTTCGGGCAGTCGCGCTCGATGGCGCGGCGCAGCTCGTCGCAGCCCTCGAAGTTGGCGCGGACGGCCGCGCGGACGTCGTCGAGGGTGAAGCGCCCCTCGTCCTCGACGAGCACCTTGACCGCCGCCAGGCCGTCCACCACGTTCGACACCCCGACGGCCTCGGGCTGGACGAACGTGTAGAGGCAGCCGCCCCGCGCGATGTCGCGCCCGCGGGCCAGGCAGTCGGCGATGAAGCAGCTCAGGAGCGGGAAGTGGCGGGTCATCGAGGCGAGCCACTGGTGCTTGACGACGTGGGCGACGGCGCGGCGGGCCTCCTCGGCGAGCTGGCGGTCGACGGCCAGGCGCAGCTCGCCGTAGGTCTGCGGCAGGCCGGTCGGCGGGCGGTCCTGGGTGTCGTCGAGCGGGTGGCGGCCGTCGAAGAGGGCGTAGAGCAGGGTCATCGCGAGGTTGCAGTAGGGCCACGCCACCCAGGGGTTGGTGCGGCCGGCGATGGAGGTCTCGGTGCAGGTGCTCGGCAGGTGGTCCACGGCGTGCTCGAAGGGGATGCCCTTGCGCACGAGCCCCTCGACGATGACCTCGTCGTTGAAGAACGACGGCTGCCCGTTGCCGTTGCGCAGCAGCGCGACGCAGCGGGCCATGAACTCGCGGTCCATGCCCCGGTGCCACGAGATGTCGCAGCCGGGGAAGTACATCCGCACGCGCTCGCACGCCTCGAGCAGCTTGTACGACAGCTCGTTGGTCGCGTCGGAGCCGTCGGGCCGCCGGCCGCCGAGCACCATGATGACGGCGCTCATCGAGCGGCCCGCGAACTCGTTGCACTTGATGAAGAGCTGGTCGAGCAGCGCCTCGAGCGTCGCGTCGTCCAGGATGCCCGCCTCGCGGTCGCGCAGGTAGTAGGGCAGGAGGTACTGGTCGGGGCGCCCCGGCCCGAAGCAGTGGTGGTGCTCGCAGTTCTCGAGCGCGACGGCGAGGTAGAGCAGCCACATCATCTGGATGGCGTCGCGGAACGTGCGTGCCGGCTGTGTGGCGACGTGGTCGCAGATCTCGGCGATGGCACGCAGCTCGGCGGCCCACCAGGCCTCGTCGGTCTCGTCGGCCATCTCGCCGGCGAGGGTCGCGTAGCGGCGGATGAGCGCCTGGAAGGCCTCGAGCGACAGACGGGCCGCGTCGTAGAAGGCCGCGGCCTCGGGCGTCGCGGGGTCGAGCGGGTCGAGGCGGCCGCGCAGCACGTCGATGCGAGCCAGGGTGCCGGCGATCCCGTCGCGCAGCAGCGTCGGGTAGTCGGGCGCCATGTGGCCCTCGGAGGCGGGCACCCAGCAGGCCTGCGAGCGCAGGTAGGCGCGGGCCTCGTCGATGGCCTGGCGAGTCGCCTCGTCGGGGTGGCTGTTCGGGTGCCACCCGACGAGAATCTCCCCGCGCCGGATCCGCACAGGCATCTGCTCGAACAGGTGGCGCGTGGCCCGCGCGACCCGCGCCCCGCGGTAGACCTCGCCCTCGCTCGCCCGCCAGGCCTCGGCCACGAGCAGGTAGCGCTCGGCGTAGGACGCCGCGTCGCGCAGCACCTCGGCCCGCAGCTCCCGCGTCGCCTCCGCCAGCGCCTCCGTCGACCGCATCGTCGTCGCCATCGCGTTGCCCTTACCCTGGGGGAACGCACGCTTCGGGGCCTTCACAACCATACACCACCTGTCCTACAGGAGTCAAAGCCGATCCGCGACCCCAGCCACAGATCTTGACTCTCCCGCCAAGCCTGTCTATAGTGCCCAGAGAGCGGAGCGCCAGGCAACTCGGACAGGCAGGACACCGCGGTGAGCAGCATCAGCATCGACATCCTCAAGGGCGACATCACGAAGGTGAAGGCGGCGGCGATCGTCAATGCGGCGAACAGCGGCGGCACGATGGGCGGCGGCGTGGCGCTCGCGATCCGCAGGGCCGGCGGCCGCGAGATCGAGAAGGAAGCCGTCGCGCAAGCGCCCATCCCCGTCGGCATGGCCGTCGCGACGACCGCCGGCCATCTGCCCTATCGCTACGTCATCCACGCTCCCACCATGCGACGGCCGCGCCAGCGCATCCCCGCCGAGAACGTCGCCCAGGCCACCCGAGCCGCCGTCGAGTGCGCCGACCGGCTCGGCTGCGAGAGCCTCGCCATCCCCGGCCTCGGCGCCAGGACCGGCCACGTGCCCCACGCCGCGGCCGCCCGCGAGATGCTCGACGCCATCGCGCGCTTCAGGCCCACCACCCTCCGCCACGTCGTGCTCATCGACGTCGACAAGAGGATGGTCGATGCCTGGCGCAAGGCCCGCAGCGGCGGCTACAAGCCCCAGGCCACCCGCGGCGACCCCTCGCGCCGCCGACCCCGAACCCGCTCCCCGGCACGCCGACGCAACCGCAACAGGACCCACGGCTATGGCCGATAGCACGCCCAGCCGTCCCTCCGGCGCCCGTCGCCACGGCCTCGGACTCGGCCTGGCCGCCGGCCTCGCCATCGGCGCCGTCGTCGGCATGGTGCTCGGGACGCTGCTCGGCGCCGGCGTCGCCGTGCTCGTGATGAAGGCCCGCGCGCCGTCCGAGCAGGCGCCGGCCGAGGAGCCGGCCGACGTCGCGAGCCCCAAGACCCTCGAGCGCGAGGGCTTCGAGCTCCGCTTCCCAGGCAACTGGCGCGTCGCCAGCGAGGAGGACGACTTCGACCCCGACGCCTACTTCTCGATCGACAGCCCCGGCGGCTCCTACGTGACCATCGAGCTCATCGACGAGCCGGTGGCCGTGGACGAGGAGGTCCGCCAGTGCGTCGCCGACTTCGTGCCCGAGTGGATCAGCCGCCCCGAGCAGGAGCCCTTCACGCAGTGGGGCGCCTACAAGGGCCTCGGCCTCCACCTCTCGGGCAGCACAGCGGACGGCGAGGAGGGCGGCGTCCGCATCTTCGCCCACGAGGGCGACCGCGGCGCCTTCGTCGCCGTCGAGATCTACTACGCCGAGGACCGCGACCACGTCTCACCCGGCTTCGAGCTCATCCGCAAGAGCTTCCAGCTCCGCATGCCGCGCAGGCCGGGCACGGGCACCACCGCTCTGTAGGGTCGCGTCCGAGGGCGCTCCCCGTGCTTCCCGAGCCTTGCATCCCCCGCGAGGAGTCTCCCGTGCTGCGAATCCGCCGCTGCCGCGAGAGCGACCACGACGCCGTGTGGGAGGTGCACAACCTGGCGCTCCACCAGGCGGGCGCACACGTGGGCAACGGGCCGTGGGACGACGACCTGCACCATATCGAGGAGCTCTACCTCGCGGATGGCGGCGAGTTCCTGGTCGGCGAGTGCATGGGGCGGGTGGTGGCGATGGGGGCGCTGCGGCGGGTGTCGGACGCCGAGGCGCAGGTCGCGCGGATGCGGGTGCACCCCGACTATCAGCGCCGCGGCTTCGGCCAGGCCATTCTCGCGCGGCTCGAGGCCCGGGCCGTCGAGCTCGGCTACACCACGCTGACCCTCGAGACGACCGTGGGGCAGACCGCGGCCAAGGCGCTCTACCGCAAGAACGGCTACGTGGAGACCCGCCGCACGCGGGTGCACGGCTTCGACGTGCTGCTGTTCGCGAAGCGGCTCGCGCCGCGGCCATGAGGGAGCGGTCGCTCAGGCCTGGGGCTGCTGCGCGCTGATCTTGGGCAGGGCGCGCTGGCCTGGCCACTGGAAGGGGATGTAGGGGTCGCTGCGGAAGACCACGCCGGCGCTCACCGGCGCCTTCTCGAGCACCTTGAGCGTTGCGATGCGGCCACCGACCGCGTCGCCGCCGGCCGCATCCTTCGCCGCGGCCACCGCCTGCTGGTCGGTCTCGGCGATGACGATGACTAGCTGGGCCACGCGGGCCTCGGTCTGCTTGTCCTCGTAGTAGGCTGTCACCTTGTAGCGGAACATCGCGACGCTCCTGTTTGCTGGCTCTCTTCGCCGCCGTGGGCTCCCCAAGAGTCTACCCCGGCGCTTCCGGAGAATCAAGGGCGCTAGCGGCGCAGCGAGAGCTTCCCCTCACGCAGCACGACGAGCCGGTCGAGCGCGCGGGCCGACAGGTTCCAGCCGCGCAGGACGATGCGGAAGCGGCCGTCGGTCACGGGCGCGGCGGGGTCGCGGGCGATGCGGACCGTGCGGCGCTCGCCGGGGAACAGGGCGAGGAAGTTGTCGGAGAGGAGCAGGGGCGCGGCGTCCGCCGTCGCCTTCTCGGGCTCCGCGTCGAGGTGGACCATGAAGGCGAGAGCGGCCGAGGGGTTCGTCAGCTCGACGACGGCGGCATCGTCCTCCTGGCGGATGGCGGCCTCGACGTAGGCCCTGCCGAGGCGGTCGAGCCCCGCGAGCGGCGCGGGCTCGGCGGCATCGGCGAGCGCCACCAGGCCACCGTGGGGCAGGCAGGCCAGGTAGCCGAGCAGCGCGGCGTGGAAGCGCCGCACCTCGTCCCAGGCCGCCATCTCGCGGGCGAAGCGGCCGGCGAGCTGCACGACGCGCCCGCGCCCGTGGCGGGCCTCCGCCGCGAGCGGGTGCGTGGCATCGAGCTCGACCAGCGCCGACGCGCCGCGCCGCAGGCCCTTGGCCGGGCGCCGCGCCAGCACGGGGCAGCCCGCGAACGACAGCCCGCGCACCACCGGATGCCCGGGCTCGGCAGCCGCGGGCCGGCGCGCGACGCCCGTCGCCACCGCCGCACCGTAGCCGAGCGGGACCGCCGGCTCCAGGCTCGAGACCAGCAGATCGCCGCTCTCGCCGTCGATGAGCAGCCCCACGCCCCCAGCCACCGCCTCCGCCACCGCCTCGAGGTCCGAGTCGGTGTAGTCGTCGAGCACCGTCGCGGCGTCGACCACCAGCACATCGTAGCCGCCGAGCTTCAACCTGGGCTCCACCGTCAGGGCGTCCTCGTCGGGGTCCTCGTCGAGCGCGGCGCCCTTTGCCGGCTCGGGCGCCTCGCGCTCCGGCGTCTCGACGGCGATGCCGGCCGCGGCCAGGAACGCCTGGTCGGCGAGCACGCCGCGGGGCCGGCCCGTGAGCCAGCCGACCCGCAGGCGCGGCGCCTCCGCTGCCTCCGCGGGCCTGGTGACGCCCAGCCAGTAGAGGCGCGAGGCGAGCCGGTTGCCCGCTGCGTCGTGGAGCCGGAGGTGGAGGAACACGACGTCGCCGACGAGCGAGCGGTCGGGCCGCCAGTCGAGCAGGAGCGGTCTGGCAACGGTGCCGGGCCGGGCGTCGGCGGGCCCGCGCCATGAGGCCAACGGCCGGAGCCTGCTGTCGAGGATGGTGGCCGCGGCGACGGCGCCGGCCAGGGGGGCGCGGGCGCTGCGGACGCAGATCTCGGCGCGCAGTGGCTGGTCGGCTGGCACGGTGGCGGGCATCTCGCGGCCGGTGTCGGCGAAGACGACGAGCGGCGCGCGGGCTCGGCGGAGGACGTAGTAGGCGGGCTTCGGCGTGCCGGCCGCATCGACGAGTGCGGGCGAGCAGGACGGGAGCGGCTCGTTGAGCTGCCAGAGCACCTCGCTGGCGGGGGCGGCCGTGCGGCGGTCGAGGATGCGCCCGAGCGCGGCGGCCTGGGCGACCTGGGCCTTGAGGATGTGGGCGCGGGCCGAGGAGGCGGGGCCGGCTGCCCGCGAGGAGGGCCACTGCCCCGCGGCGGGCCACGGGAGCGCGCGGCCGAGCCAGCCCTCGAGCGTACGCGCCATCGACGGCGAGGCGACGCCCGCCGTGTACGCGACGCTGGCGCCGCGCCAGTAGACGCGCCGTGTCGCGGGATCCGTGCGGGTCGTCCAGATCTGGGCCTGGCCAGTCTTCGGGCTGTCGGCGACGAGACGGCGCTGCGGGTCGAGCTGCCCGCAGAGCGCGGCGACCTCGGCGGTGAGCCGCGGATCGGGCGCCTGGCCCGGCTGCACGGCGCCGCCCACGCACCAGGCGGCCAGCGAGGGGTGGCTGCGCAGCCGCAGGATCGTCTCGGTGCAGTTGCGCAGGAAGTCGTCCGCGCCGCCAGTCTGCTCGGCGCTGGTAAGCGGGAGCTCCTGGAGGACGAGGAGGCCCGCCTGGTCGCACAGGCGGTAGAAGGCGTCGGTCTCGGCCAGCCCGCCGCCCCAGACCCGCAGCGTGTTGAACCCACCGTCGCGCGCCCGCGCCAGCAGGCGCCGATACCGCGCGGCGTCGAGCCGCAGCAGCCCGTCGGCCGGCAGCCACACCGCGCCGCGCACGTCCACCGTCCGCCTGCCGTTGATCCGCAGGCGGGCCGCCGGCGACGCGGTGTCGAGCGCGACGGTGCGCACGCCGAACTGGACGGTCCGCTCGTCCGAGACGGCGTTGCCGGCGACCTCGAGCACGGCGCGCAGCGTGTAGAGCGGCTGCCCGCCGAGGCCGTGGGGCCACCAGAGCCTGGGCTTGGGCAGGCGCACGTCGAAGGCCACGGCCTGGCTCTCGCCGCCCCCGATGGCGAGCTTGCGCTCGAGGGCCTGGCCGTCGCCGATGAGGATCTGGAGCACGACGTCGAGCTTCTCGGGGACGACGTTGGCGACGTCGGCGGCGACGCGCAGGCGGGCCTCGGCGTCGGTGAGCTCGACCGTCTCGACGTGCAGGCCGCGCAGCAGGCACGGCCCCGCCGAGGCGAGGCGGATGGGCTGCCAGAGGCCGAGCGGCGGATGGCCCGCGCGCGCGAGCGCCTGCGAGGTGACGAGGCTGGCCGCAGGGGCGGGCCGGAAGGGCTGCCCGCCCTTCGCCCACTCGGCTGGCGACGCGACCACGCGGACCGCCAGGGTGTTGCGCTCGCCGAGCTTCGCCCCCTGGGTCGCGTCGAGGCGGCCGCGGACGAAGGGGCCGACGGTGCGGCCGACCCAGCGGCCGTTGAGCCAGCAGTCGGCCTGGTAGGCCGCGCCGTCCATCTCGATCCAGATGCTGCTGCCCGCCCATTCCTTCGGCACGTCGAAGGTGCGCCAGTACCACCATTCCTTGCCCGTTGCGCCCTTGCGGTCGGCGGTCCCGAGGGCCGCGAGCACGGAGCCGGGCACGGGCGCGTCGACGGCGCCGGCCAGGGCCTCGGCCTCGGCGCGGTGGGCGCCGCGGGTGATGCCGGTGCCGACCTCGAAGCCGGCGAGCTTCCACGTGCCGTCGAGGGGCCGCCGCTCGACGAGCCGCTCGTTGGGCTGGAAGTCGGTGCGGACCGCGATCTGGTTGTGGAGCGGCTCGCCGACCTTGGCGATGGCCCAATCGACGGGGCCGCTGAGCCACCGCGGGCCGCTGCGCCGATGAATCTTCAGCTCGAGGCGGCGCACCCCCGCGATGGGCACGTAGATGTGCCGCGGCTCGTGGTCCCACCGCATGCGCCCGGTCTGGTACATCATCTTGCCGTCGCCGATGACCATGAACTCGAAGCTCTCGGCGCGGTCGCGGGCCTCGCTGACGCCCGGCTCGCCCTCCAGATCGCTGCCGACCACGGCCTCGAAGGTGGGAAAGCGGCCGCCGAGGTCGAAGGCGATGTCGCAGTTGGGGTGGACGCCGAGGCCGCGCTCGTAGGTGCGGCCGCCGAGGGTGAGCGGGCGGGCGTTGAAGCTGCGGTCTCGCCCGACCACGCCCTTCTCGGGCCGCACCCACACAGGCTCGAGCTCGCTCAGATACAGCCGGCCCACGCCCTCGGGCGGCGTGCGGTGGGGCGGCGTGTTGCGGGGCGGGCGGGCCTGGCGGAGCTTCTCGTCGCCGACGACGTGCCAGGCGGGGTGGATGCGCCAGTCGTTGTCGAAGTAGCCGACGGCGAGGAAGGTCTCGGGGCTGTAGGAGTGGTTGTCGAAGATGGCGAAATCCTGCCAGTGCCAGCCGTCGAGGATGCCCCAGTCGAACCAGTTGCCGAACCGCCCAACGATCTGGTAGACGCCGCGCCACGTGGCGCCGCTGAACAGCGCGACGTAGCGCTTGGGGTTCAGCGGATTGGGATAGACCATCTTCACGCCCACGTCCTTGCCCTCGAAGCGCTTGTCGCCGAAGGCGATCGCGTCGTCCTCGATGCGGATGGGCAGCTTGCCGTTGACGCGGGCGATGAGGCTGTTGCACTCAGGGGTGCCGACGAGGATGAGGTTGAGGCTCTCGATGTCCTCGGGCTTGACGTCGCGGTCGGCCTTCACGCGGGCCTTGCCGCGCGCCCAGCGGTTCCAGCGGTCCTTGAGGATGTTGGCCTCGTCGCGGGTGACGCGCTTGGCGCGCTCGTCGTCGCCCTGGGTGCCGAAGACGATCAGGAAGCCCTGCATGAAGGCATGGGTGATGGGGCCTTCGAGCTCGGGCGTCTTGTGGAGGCCCGCCGGCTCGGCCGAGGGCTTCCAGGCGTCGCCCTGCTTGCGGAGGCGGAGCCAGCCGTCGGCTCCCGCCTTGTGCTCGGTGGCCTGGCCGTTGACCTCGACGCGGATGGGCGCGCCCTTGTCGAAGAGCGGCGGGGCGAGGTGGAGCGAGAAGCTCTCGACGTTGTCGGTCTCGACCCTCACCGAGCGCTTGCCGAGCTGCTCGGCCTCGACGCGGGCGTCGGCGAAGCCGTGGGCGAAGCGGTGGATGCGCACCCAGTAGGCGCCGGGGTGCCGCCGCCAGGCGGTCTTGAAGACGACCCGCTTCGGCCACGGGTTGCGCCGCTGCTGCTTCATCCACTCGATCATGGGTGGGAAGCGGTCGCCCGGGACGCCGTGGCCGGCGCCCTCGACCTCGTCGAAGGTGACCTTGCAGCCGGCCTGGCGCATGGCGGCGACCATGGAGCGGCTGTGGTCGCAGGGCACCACGTTGTCGCGGTCGCCGTGGATACACCAGGCGGGCAGGTGGAGGAGGTTCTCGGCATAGAGTGCGGCGCTCTCGGTGCTCTCGACCCAGCGTTTCTTCGGGCTCATCCAGGTGGGATTGCGGGTGTCACCCCACTGCCACAGCTTCTCCCACACGCGGTGGTCGGCGTTGCCGCACACGGGGCCGAGGGCGGCGAACAGGTCGGGGTAGTGGACGCCGAGCTGCCAGGAGCCCGAGCCGCCCATCGACACGCCGTAGAGGTAGACGCGGTTGTCGTCGACGCTGTAGCGCTTCCTGGCATCCTCGAGCACGCGGACGATGTCGAGCTCGCCCCAGAGCTTGTAGTCGGTGGCGCCGCGGCCGTCGGGGTTCACGACGATGCAGTCCTCGAGCTCGCGCCGCACGTTGCCCATGCGGTAGTTGCCGCCGAGGCCGTGGAGTTGGATGACCAGGGGCCACTTCGTCTTCGGGTCGTAGGTGCGGGGCACCCAGGCCGAGTAGGGCTGGTCCGTGCCGTCGAGCTCGCAGCGGTAGTAGTGGACCACCACCTTGCCCGGGCGGAACAGCCCCACGGCCCACGCGCACGGCGAGAGCGCGAGCAGCACGAGAACCACGATGGTGCGG
This sequence comes from uncultured bacterium, assembly GCA_965603035.1. Classification (GTDB taxonomy): domain Bacteria; phylum Planctomycetota; class PUPC01; order DSUN01; family DSUN01; genus CAZDNN01. The sequence goes on along the minus strand of CBFDBL010000080.1, from coordinate 2,306 downwards.
CGGTGCGTCATAGCGGACTCGCGATGCGCGACGCGGACAGGAGCAGACCCTGGCGGGCAGGGTCACGCACCACGCATCACTCCTTTGCCTTCTCCTTCGCCTCGGCGAGCCGCCTGCGAGCCAGTGTGAGGGCGAAGACGTGCATCCGCCGCTCGCGCGGCAGGGTGATGGACAGGAGCCTGCGCCGCGGGTCGAGCGGGATGCGCCAGGCGGTCAGGCCGCAGTCGGCCTTCTCCTCCGTACCGTCCTCGAGGTGGCGGGCGGCGATGCGGAGGACGTCGAGCTCGCCGGCCTTCGGCCTCGCGCACCAGTCGGCGAGGCGCAGCTCGCCGCGGGTGTCGGGGCCGTCGTGGTACTGGCAGGTGACGATGGCGCGCTGCGCGCCGTCGTGGCAGGCGCCGAGGAACCACGCGGCGCCCCACCCCGCCTGCTGGTCCTCGGGCAGATGGAGCCGCTGGCCGTCGCAGACCGCGTTGTTGCGCCGGCGGTCGTCCTTGTCGGGGAAGCGGAAGGTGACGGCTGGCTCGTCGGGCAGCGGGACGTCGGCGCCGGCCTTGGGCAGCAGGTCGGCGACGAAGGAGTCGCCGTTGCGGCGGCCGGGCAGATCGAAGTTGCCGTCCTTGGGATTGGCCCGCCACGAGATGCCGTCGTTGTTGAAGAGGAGCTCGAGGGAGCGGACGAGCGAGGCCTCTAGCGTCGCGGCGCGGACCAGCGTGGCGGCGAAGACGTGGATGTGGCGGTTCCGCGGGAGCACGATGGCCTGGAGCGGCTGGTCGCGGAGGGGGACGGGCACGGCCCAGATGCGGCAGACCTTCTCCTCGCGCTTGCCGTCCCAGGTGTGGCGGTTGGCGGAGCGGATGGCCTCGACTTCGCCGAAGGCCGCGTCGGAGCACCAGTCGGTGGCCCGCAGCGCGAAGGCCTCGTCTCCGCCCTCATAGGCGAGGCTGCCCGTGGCCTCCTGGTTGTGGGTGTCGGCCGAGGCGAGCAGCCACAGGCGGCGATAGACGCCCTTGGGCACGTCGAGCCGCTGGCCGTCGCAGGCGACGTTGTTGGGCTTCGCGTCGGCGGGGTCGGGGAAGCGGAAGCGGATGGTCTTGAGCTTCGGCGGCGCGAAGTCACCGGCCTTGGGGAGCTGGTCGGCGGGATAGCTGCTCCCGCTCTTGAGCTTGGGCAGATCGAAGTTGCCGTCCTTCTTGGCGGCCTGGGACGAGATGCCGTCGTTGTTGAAGCTCTTCGCGAGGTCAAGGAGCACGAGCGCGTCGGCGGCCAGCCCAGGCTGCGGCGTCGGCGGCGGAGGCGGCGGGGCCTCGACCCTCGGCGGGCCGACCTTCAGCTCGACCTTGCCGTCCTTGAGCTTCTTCAGCGAGAGGGTGGCTCGGTGGCTGGCGACGACCTGGCCGGCCGCGCTCTGGAGCTCGACGCGGAAGTCCAGGTCGCCCGGCTCCTTGACCCGCCATTCGACCTCCTTGCGATAGCCGCCCACCCCTCGGCCCTCGAGGGGGCGGGTGCGAATGGTCGCAAGATCGAGGGTGCCCTTGGCCACCGGCTCCGCCTTGTCGCCGGCGCTCCAGACGAGGCGATGGCCGATCATCGACGAGCAGGGAAGCCGCTGGGCGGCGGGCGACTCGATGTGGCCCTCGAAGCGGCTCTTGACGACGATCGTCTCCTTGTCGAGGCGCGCCTCGTGGTGGGGCGGCTTGAGGTGCTTGCTGCGGAGCTTCTCCTCGATGACGCGGTAGAGCGCCGCGTCGCGTTCGGTCTCGAAGAAGAGCATGCTGATGGGGTGCCGACGCGCAGCTTCGCCCCGGCGCCTGGGCAGCGAGTCGGCGACGCTCTTGCGGTTCCCAGGCCCATCGGGCTCGACGGCGTCGATGCAGATGACAGCCGTCTTGGGGTAGTCGCGCTTGAGATCCTCCATCCGGCGGCCGTAGCCGTCGTTGTGCTCGCGCACGGCGCGGGTCTTGTAGCGGCTGACGACGAAGTCGAAGCCCTCGGCGTCCTCGGCCCAGTCGGGCGCCGGTCTGCCGACGGGCAGCCGCGGCGTCTGCTCGCGCAGCCGCGCGACCGTGGCGGCCAGCAGGTCCTGCTCGCCGGCGACGTTCCAGCCCCACACGCACGGATGGCCGGCGCAGCGCGCCACGAGGTCGCCCATGGACTCCTCCCAGCCTGGCGTCCCGGCCGGGCGGGCGGACGCGTCGAGGAGGACGACGACGCCCCGTTCGTCGCAGGCGTCGAGCAGCGTCGGCAGGGTCGGCTTCCGCTCCAGCAGCGCCGCAATCGCCTCGGCCTGGCCCGCCTGTGGGCAG
>CBFDBL010000079.1:0-14081 GCA_965603035.1 uncultured bacterium | reverse complement strand
CATCAGCGCTTCCGCGACTGGCGGCACAAGGCGGCCACCGTCGGCCACACGTGGGAGGCGTGGCAGCCCGTCGTCGCACGCTGCTACGAGCACGTCGCGCAGGTCGACGCGGCGCTCGGCCGCGTGCTCGACGCGCTCGACCGCCTCGGGCTCGCGGACGACACCCTGGTGCTCTACACGGCCGACCACGGCGACGTCGTCGGCGCCCAGGGCGGCGTGTTCGACAAGGACAGCCTCATGGTCGAGGAGACCATGCGGATCCCCCTGGCCCTCCGCTGGCCTGGCGTCATCGACCCTGGCCGCGCCACCGATGCCCTGGCGAGCAACATGGACCTGGTGCCCACCGTGCTCGAGGCCGCCGGCGCCGCGATGCCGCCGGCGGACGGCGCGAGCCTGCTCCCCGTCGCGCGCGACCCGTCCGTCCCGTGGCGCGACGACCTGATGTGCCAGCACCACGGCCACGGCCATCCCGCGTTCCAGCGCCTCCTGCTCTGGGACCGCTACAAGCACGTGGCCCATCTCGACGACCGCGACGAGCTCTACGACCTCGCCGCCGACCCCCACGAGCTGCACAACCGCATCGACGACCCCGCCCTCGCCGGCGTCCTGGCCCAGATGCGCGACCGCCTCGCACGCCAGATGGCCGCCTGCGACGACGACGGCGACGACGCGCGCAAGCTGCTCGGCCAGATGGCCTGACGGGGGGCTCGCGCTCGCAGTGCGCTTGCGCGCGGCACGCGTTTCCGCTATCAAGATGCTTGTGGCCCGATGATGGAAGGAGCCCCCATGTTCATTCGTCGCCTGCTCGCCGCTCTGACGGCATTGCTGCTGTTGACGACCTGTGGCTCCGCCGGCACGCTGCTGCTCCACGACGACTTCTCGACCTACCGGCGCGGCTCCGATGGCTTCCCGATGTGGGTGGCGGACTCAGGCACGTGGCGGGTTTCCGCTGAAGGCTTGACGGGCACCGACTGCGAAGCACATTTCACGGCCGCGGGCGCGCGCGCCGGCCGCAGGGAGTGGACCGACTACACGCTCTCGCTGCGGCTCAAGGTCGTCTCGCGCGGCGGCGACTGGCGGGACGGCGCCTGGCTCGGCTTGCGCTACCGCGACGCGTCGAACGCCTACACCCTCGGCTTCTACGAGCGCGGCACGTACCTGCACAAGATCTCGAAGGGCAAATCGACCTCGGACGAGGGCGAGCTGGCGATCGCCAAGGAGACGATCCAGGACGCCCAGTGGCACGCCGTCGCCGTCCGCATCGTCGGCGCTGCCATCGCCGTTTCCCTCGACGGCAAGCCGATCCTCGAGGTGGAGGACAAGAACTGGAACGACTGCCCGCCCGTCGCCTCGGGCGGGGTGGTGCTCGTCGCGCGGAAGCACGGGCAGGGCGAGGGACACACGCAGGTGGCCTTCAAGGACGTGCGGGTCGAGGCCGTGGGCGACGCACCCCCGTCGCTGGCCTGGACGCTCGCCGACGCCCGCAAGGCCGCCGCAGGGAGGAGCGCAAAGGTGAGCATGCTCGACTTCATGGCCACGCGCCGCCAACGCCGCTACACCGACGTCCCCCGCAAGGTCCTGGCCTTCTACTACACGTGGTACGGCCCGCCGAACGACCAGGGGCAGGCGTTCCACTGGGGCAAAGTGACGCCCGAGCAGCACGACATCGCCGCCTCGACCCACTACCCCGTGCGCGGCGCCTACGACTCGCAGGACCCCAAGCTCATCGACGCGCACATCGACGAGGCGAAGCGCTGCGGCGTGGACGTCTTCATCGCCACCTGGTGGGCGCAGGCCGACTACCACGACAAGGCGTTCGTCACGCTGCTCGAGCGGGCGAAGCGCAAGGAGTTCGAGGTCTCCGTCTACTGGGAGACGGTGCCGGGGGAGGGGCGGGCGAAGATCGCGCGCGCCGTGGACGACCTGGTCTATGTCCTCGGCCGCTACGGCGCCCACCCTGCCTTCCTGAAGCTCGACGGCAAGCCCGTCGTCTTCGTCTACGGCCGCGTGATGAACCAGGTGAAGATGGCCGAGTGGCCCGAGATCATCACCCTGGCCCGCGAGCGCCACGGGAAGGACTTCCTGCTGGTGGCCGACGGCTACCGCGAGGGCTACGCGCGCGTGTTCGACGGCCTCCACGTCTACAACATCTGCGGCGCCCTCAACGAGAAGCCCATCGGCTTCATCCGCGACTACGCCCGCAAGAGCTTCCCTGCCGCCGTCAAGCTGGCGAAGGACCACGCTCGCGTGTCGTGCATCACGATCATCCCCGGCTACGACGACCGCAAGATCCGCGACCCCGGGATCAACGCCCCGCGGCACGGCGGCCAGAGCTATCGCGCATTGTGGGAGGAAGCCATCGCGGCCGACCCCGACTGGGTGGTCATCACGTCGTGGAACGAGTGGCACGAGGGCTCGGAGATCGAGCCGAGCCGCGAGGACGGCGACCAGTACATGAGGCTCACCGGCGAGTACGCCGCGAGGTTCAAGGCTACGCCCCACAGCAAGGTCCCCGTGCCTGCCGCCCCGCCGGGCGTGCCCGCCGACAAGGCGGCCAAGCTCCGCGAACTGTACCAGGGCAAGACCATCGGCGTCCTGCCCGACCTGAGCCACCGCGTCGTCTTCTGGCTCGCCGAGGCCGGCGTCCAGCTCGAGGAGCTTACCTGGGACGACGTGCTTGATCCCGCCGCACTGAATGCGAAGCGTCTGCCCGTCGTGCTCAACGCCTCGGCCGAGCACTACACGCAGACGGTCAAGGAGGACGGCGACGTCGATCGCGCCATCATCCGGTATCTCGGCGAGGGCGGCACCCTCGTCGCCATGACCACCCAGCCGTTCCCCTTCTACTACAACCAGGACGGCGAGGCCGTGGCCTCGGCCGGCAAGTTCGGCTTCCCCATCTGCGGGAGCGGTGCCATGGGGCGCAGGGACGTCCCGGCCGACGCGTCGAGCAAGGGCTGGGAGGAGCCGCCGGCCGGCGTCAAGCTCCAGTTCCGCATCGACACGCAGCGGCTGCCGGGCCTGCCCGAGACCGTCCCGTTCCCGACAGCGGGCGACCTGCGCTGGCGGCCGGCCTCGGCCGCGGGCCTCGAGGAGGGCGACGTCTACGTGCCGCTCGCCCGTCTGGGGGGCGCGAACGGCAAGCACTACGGCGATGGCATCGTCTACGTCCATCACCGACCCACGGCGCCGCGCGGCGGCCGCAACCTCTACGTGTGGAAGAGCATGACCGACGTCCTCGACGCCGACGAGCTCTTCTTCCAGCTCTTCCGCCTCGCCGTCCAGCCGCCGAAAGCGCCTGTCCTGGAGCACTGACCGGTTAGGAGAACGCACATGCCGCCGAGCAACGGGATGCCGCGACGCAGCTTCCTGGGGGCGTCGCTGGCCGGCGCAGCCGCAGGCATCGCGGCGCGCCGGCGGCCGGGCGCGCCGAAGGCTGGCGCCGAGCGGCCGCCCAACATCATCCTCATCATGTCCGACGAGCACAACGTCTTCATCAACGGCTGCTACGGCAACCGCCTGGTCCAGACGCCCCATCTCGATCGCCTGGCGGCCGAGGGCGTGACGTTCGACTGCGCCTACACCAACTCGCCGCTGTGCGTGCCCGCCCGCATGGCCTTCACCGCCGGCAAGTACATCCACCGCACCAGCGCCTGGAGCAACGCCTGCTGGCTGCCCAGCCCCGACTACCCCTCCATCGCACGGGCCATGACCGACGCGGGCTACGAGTCGTTCCTCTGCGGCAAGCAGCACTACGACGCGACCCGCCGCTACGGCTTCACCGAGATCGGCGGGAACATGAACCGCAGCTACAAGACCGGTCGCGGCGGCCGCCGGCGGGCCGACGACGAGAGCATCAAGACCGGCGCGCGCGACTCCCGCTTCAAGCAGTTCTACGCCAGCTCCCAATCCAGCATCCTCAACCACGACCGCGCCGTCACCAAGGGCAGCGTCGAGTTCCTCGCGAAGCGCAAGCGGACCGGGAAGCCCTTCTTCCTGTTCGTCGGCTACCTCGCGCCCCACTTCCCGCTCATCGTGGCCGAGAAGTACTGGGAGCCCTACAAAGGCAAGGTGCCCATGCCGGTCCTGCCGCCGGGGCACGTCGAGTCCCAGTCGCTCAACTACCATCACCTGCGGCGCGGCTTCGGCGTCGTCGAGACCGACCCCGCCGTCGTCCGCAAGGGCCGCGAGCTCTACTACGGGCTGACCACCTGGCTCGACAAGCAGATCGGCATGGTCCTCGACGCCCTCGCCGCCAGCGACGTCGCCGACCACACCGTCGTCATCTACTGCACCGACCACGGCGAGAACATGGGCGAGCACCAACTGTGGTGGAAGAACTGCATGTACGAGCACGCCGCTCGCATCCCGCTCATCGTCCGCTACCCCGAGCGCTGGACCGGCGGACAGCGCCGCCAGGGCGCCTGCTCCACCGTGGACATCGTCCAGACCATCGCCAGCCTCGGCCGCGCCTCCCTGCCCGACGACTGGAACGGCGCGTCGCTGTGCCCCGCGCTCGACGACCCGAAGGCCCCGTGGCGCGACGTCGCCGTCAGCGAGTACTACGCCCACAACATCGCCTCGGGCTTCGCCATGCTCCGCACCGGCGCCTTCAAGTACGTCTACCACACGCCGCCTGACAAGGACCACCCCGCCCAGCGCGAGCTCTACGACCTGGAGGCCGACCCGAACGAGTTCGCCAACCTCGCCGCACGGCCCGAGCACAAGCAACGCATCGAGCAGATGCACGAGGCCCTCGTCAAGGAGCTCGGCGAGCACCCCGACGACACCGAGCCGCGCTGCCGAGCCGAGTACGCCAAGAGCTACGGCCGTCCGAACAAGCCGAGGAAGAAGGGGGGCAAGAAGCCCCAGAAGGCCTAGCACAGAGCAAGCGGAACAGGAGGCCCATCGTGAAGAGAGCCGTCATCACCGGTGAGCGCCAGGCCGGCCTGGCCGATGCGCCCGACCCGAGGCCGAAGGAGGACTGGGCGCTGGTCAAGGTGCATGCCGTCCCCATGTGCACCGAGTACAAGGGCTGGGTGCGGGGCGGGCGCCACGACTACCTCGGCCACGAGGCCGTCGGCGAGGTCGTCGAGGTCGCACAGCCCTGCAAGGTCGAGCCCGGCGACCGCGTCGTCGTGCAGCCGCAATACCCCTGCGGCAAGTGCCGCCTCTGTATCGCCGGCGACTACATCCACTGCCAGCACAACCGCAACTTCCAGGAGTTCACGGGCGGCCCCGAGGGCCGCGCGACCTACGCCCAGTACGTGCTCAAGCCCTCGTGGCTGCTCTCGGCGATCCCCGACGGCGTGCCCTACGAGAAGGCGGGGCTGGCGATCTGCGGGCTCGGCCCGTCGTTCGGCGCGTTCGAGGCGATGGGCCTCGGGGCCTTCGACACGGTGCTCATCACCGGCATCGGGCCTGTGGGGCTCGGCGGGGTCGTGAACGCGCGCTTCCGGGGCGCGCGGGTCTTCGTCGTCGACTCGGTCGCGTGGCGCGTCGATCTCGCGAAGCGGATGGGCGCCGAGCAGGCCTTCGACCCCGGCGACCCCGACATCGTGGCGAAGGTCAGGGATCTGACGGACGGCCGCGGCGTGGATTGCGCGCTCGACTGCTCGGGCGCCGTGGGCGCCGAGCGCCTGTGCCTCGACGCGACCCGACGCAAGGGCAAGGTCGCCTACGTCGGCGAGTGTGGCCAGGACCTGGCGATCCGGATCAGCCCCGACCTCATCCGCACCGGCATCACCATCATCGGCTCGTGGCACTACAACCTCAACCTCTACCCCAGGCTCATGCAGGTCATCGAGGAGTCGCCGATCGTCGACCTCCAGATCAGCCACGTCCTGCCCATGAGCGAGGTCCAGCGCGCCTTCGAGCTCTGCGCCTCGCACGAGACGGGCAAGGTGATCCTCAAGGCGTGGGAGTAGCCGCCGCTGCCGTGAGGCGGCTTGGGAGGGCGAGGCTCCGGCCGAGCCGCGAGCAGGAGATGGACCTCGTCATCGTTCGCGGCTCGGCCGGCGCCTCGCCCTCCCGTCAGCATCCGCTTCGCCGATGCCGGAGCAAGAGCAGGACAAAGGAGACGACGGTGTTCTGGCGCGGGAAGTGGATCTGGACGTCTCAGCGGACGGCGAAGCGGAACGGCTTCGTCGGCTTCCGGCGCTTCTTCGTCTACAGGGGCGGGTCGGCGACGCTGCACATCACGGCCGACTCGCGGTACGTGGTCTACGTCAACGGGCGCTATCTCGGCCAGGGGCCCGTGCGCGCGTGGCCGTGGAGCTGGCGCTACGACACCTACGACCTCGAGCCGTACCTCAGCGAGCGGGACAACGTGCTCGCCGTCCTGGTCAACCACTACGGCGAGGGCACCTTCCAGTACGTGCCCGGCCCCCCCGGCCTGCTGGCCCAGATCGAGATGGACGGCGCGACGGTCTTCACGAACTCAGCGTGGCGGGCGATGCCCGATCCTGCCTTCGCCACGAACACGCCCCGCATCAGCGTCCAGGAGGGCTTCGAGGAGCAGTTCGACGCCCGCGAGGCCGACGACTGGACGACCCTCGACTACGAGGACGCCGGCTGGCCCGCCGCCGTCGAGCTCCGCCCGCTCCACGACGGCCACCACGCGGGCTGCGCGCCCCGCGGCATCCCCTTCCTGACCGCCGAGCCCGTCCTGCCGCAGCGCCTGGTCCGCGTCGAGCGCGTCCGCTCCATCGCCCACCGCTACACGATCTACGCCAAGCCGTGCATCGTGCCCGACGACGCGTCGTCGAACGTTGTGGCCGCGCACGCCTACCTCGCGACCCAGGTGTGGGCGCCCGAGGCCTGCGAGATCACCTTCCACATCCCCCACAAGCACCCCGGCCCGATGAAGGTCAACGGCCAGCCGGTCGAGGGCGGTCGCGCACGGCTCCGCGAGGGCTGGAACAGCCTGGTGGCCGACATCCGGGGGATCCGGCACCATCACGAGTTCGTCGTCGCCATCGACGGCCCGCCCGAGCTGGAGTTCTCGGCGGCCGGCGACGACCCCTTCGCCCTCTGGGCCGTCGTCGGCCCCTTCCCGCTCAGCGAGGCCGAGCAGCGGGCCGTGGACAACCACATGGACGAGTCGCTCGTCGTCGCCGAGCCGCGCGACCCCGACGCCACCCTCGAGGCCGCCGAGGCCTTCTGGCGGCACGCCGACCTCGCCGACGAGCTCAAGCACTACTACGTCCTGCCCGTCAAGCCCGAGCACATCCCCGAGCACGACGTCTTCCTCCAGGCCGCCACCGATCGCGTCGTCGAGGGCGACGCGACCGTCGAGGGCGCCGACGGCCTCGTCTCGGGCAGCGACTGGACGACCGTCCACCCGCCCGACGACGGCAGCGACGTGCGGCTCCTGCTCGACTTCGGCCGCGAGGTCGTCGGCTACCACCGCTTCGAGGTGCTCGCCGCGGAGGGCACGATCCTCGACTTCCACAACTTCGAGTTCATCCAGCCCGACGGCCGCATCAACCTCGCCGAGGGGATGAACAACAGCTTCCGCTACATCTGCCGCGACGGGCTCCAGAGCTACCGGACCCTGCTCCGCCGCGGCTTCCAGTACAGCTACGTGATCCTGCGGGACCTCACGGGGCCGGTGCGGCTGCGCGGCGTGCAGGCCGTGATGGCGACGTATCCGCAGAGCCGCCGCGGCAGCTTCGCGTGCAGCGACGCGCAGCTCGACCGCATCTGGGCCGTCGGCGCCCACTCGCTCCGCTGCTGCGCCGAGGACACCTACACCGACTGCCCGACCTACGAGCAGACCCACTGGGTCGGCGACGCCCGCAACGAGGCGCTCATCGACTGGGCCGTCAACGGCGACCCGCGGCTCTGGTCCCGCTGCCTCGAGCAGGCGGGGCAGAGCCTCGAGCGGTCGCCGCTGGTCGAGAGCCACGTGCCGAGCGCCTGGCAGAACGTGCTGCCGGCCTGGAGCTTCCTGTGGATGCGCTCGTGCCGCGAGTACCTGCTCTTCACCGGCGATGGCGACGGGGCGCGCCGGCTGCTCGACTTCGTTCGCGTCAACGTCGAGGGCATCGCGGCTCACACCAATGCCGACGGCCTCTTCGCGTTCCGAGGCTGGAACATGTTCGACTGGGCGGCCATGGACACGCCGAGCCGCGGGGTCGTCACGCACCTCAACTGCATGGCCAGCCACGCCCTGACCGACGCGGCCGAGATGGCCGAGTGGCTCGGCGAGGCCGAGCTTGGCGCGACGTGGCGGAGCATGGCAGCGTCGCTCCGCGAGGCCGTCGATGCTCATCTGTGGAGCGAGACGAAGGGCGCCTACACCGACTGCCTCCGCGAGGGCCAGCACAGCGACGTGTTCAGCCAGCAGACCCAGACCGCCGCATTGATGTCTGGCGTCGCGACGGGCGAGCGCGCCAAGCGCTGCCGCGCCGTCATCCACGACCCGCCCGAGGGCTTCGTGCGCGCGGGCAGCCCGTTCTTCGAGTTCTTCCTCCTCGAGGCCTACCAGCAGGAGGGGCGCGACCAGGAGTTCATCGACACGATCCGCCGCGACTGGGGCTTCATGGTCGATCAGGGCGCGACCACGTTCTGGGAGATGTGGAGCGGTCGCCACGGTCGGCTCACCCGCAGCCACTGCCACGGCTGGTCGGCTGCGCCCACCTTCTTCCTCAGCACCTGGGTGCTCGGCGTGCGCCCTGGCGGCCCGGGCTTCGCGCCCTGCATCGTCGAGCCGCACCCCGGCAGCCTCGCCTGGTGCCGCGGGCGCGTGCCGACCCCGGCAGGCGACGTCGAGGCTCAGTGGGAGAACGACCCCGCCGAGCCCTTCGTCCTGCGCATCAGCGCCCCCGAGGGCCTGACCCTCGACGTCCGAGCGCCCCGCGAGGCGACGGTCACCGTGAACGGCCGGACTGAGGAGAGAGCATGAGGGCCCTCATCGGCAGCGCCCTGTGTGGCATCGCGCTGCTCGCCCCCTGTGGCTGTGCCGGCGAGCGACTCGAGGCGGCGGGCGATGTGCCCGAGGCGCTCGCGAGGCTCCGTGTGCTCCAGGACGCCTACCCCCGCGCCTACTTCTTCCGAGGCTCCGAGGGCGCCGCCGCCAACCGCCGCGTGACCTACGAGCAATGGGACAGGGACTACGGCCGCCTCATGGGCATCGAGGGCAAGTGCCTCGACGAGGAGGTCCCAGGCCGCGCCGCACGCAACATCGACTTCTTCACCCGCTTCAAGCAAGCCCACCCCGACCAGCTCGTCCTCCTGCACTACAACGGCAATGCCCGCGACCCGCGCTACCAGACGGAGGGGAGGTACTTCGCCGGGCACTGGATCTACTACAACGGCGCAACCATCCTGGCCGACGTGCCCGCCGAGGACGGCGAGACCGACATCCGCGTGAGCAACCCGACTCTCTTCAAGACAGGCACCGGCCGCTACCGCGACAAGAACGAGGACATCGGCCTGTGCCTGCTCGACGCCCGCGGCCGGCCCGACTGGCACGCGGGCGAGCAGGTGCAGCTCGTGTCGGTGGACGTTGGGAAGAGGACGATGCGCGTGCGCCGCGGCTGCTACGGCACGACGCCGCGCGCCTTCCCCGCAGGGAAGTCCTACGCCGCGGCCCACGCGCACGAGGGGCCGTGGGGGCGACACTCGCACCTGATGTGGTACTACAACTACTCGACCCGCTGCCCGCGCGACAAGCAGGGCAGGGCCTGCGCGGACGTCCACGCGGCCGAGCTGGCGGCACGCTTCGCCCCGGGCGGCGAGCTGGCCGCCTTCGACGGCCTGGAGTTCGACGTCCTTGCCCACGAGCACGGGGGCCGCGGCGGGCGCCTGCTCGACTGCGATGCCGACGGCAAGCCCGACCGCGGCTTCTTCGACGGCGTCAACACCTACGGTGTCGGCGTCGTGGAGTTCATCCGCCAGCTCCGCCGCCTGATGGGGGAGGGGAAGATCCTCCAGGCCGACGGGATGGGCATCCGCAGCCAGCGGGTCTTCGGCCTGCTCAACGGCATCGAGAGCGAGGGCTGGCCCCACCTGAGCGACTGGGAGATGCGGGACTGGTCGGGCGGGCTCAACCGCCACTTCTTCTGGGCCGCGCGGGGCCGGCCGCCGGTGTTCAACTACGTCAACCACAAGTTCGTCACCCGCGGCGACGCCCCCGGGCGGACCCAGCGCCCCGACGTGCCGTGGAGCATCCACCGACTCGTTTTCGCCGCCTCGATCTTCACCGACTCCGCCATCTGCTACAGCTTCGCCCCGCCGAAGCAGCCGGCCGAGCTGATCGGCATGTGGGACGAGCTCTGGATGGGCAAAGCCCACCGCCTCGGCTGGCTGGGCAAGCCGCTCGGGCCCGCGGTCCGGCTGGCGACGCGTCAGCCCGACCTGCTCGAGGGCTCCGACCTGTCGAGGCGGCTGAGCGGCGAGGGCGTGCGCGTCTCAGGGACGGGCGGCCGCATCCGCGTCTCGGCCGAGGGACGAGGCGCGAAGCAGTTGCGGTTCCAGCTCAAGGGGGTGCCGTGCGCCGGCCCCGACCTGCTGGTGACGCTGACGGCGCGAGCGCGCGGCCTGCGCGGCTATCCGCGCGAGGTGGCGCGCATGGCCACCGTCGGCATCGCCGTGCCCGACGGCCACTTCATCCGCCGCGAGCTGCCGGCGGCGGGGATGTGCGCGCGCGGCGGCAAGGAGCAGGAGCTGGACCGCGAGACGGGCGCGAGCGTGCAGTGGCGGCCGAAGGTCAGCATCGGCGAGGAGCGCCACGACGCCTACTTCGTCCATCCGCCGTACAAGAACGCGACGGGCTACAGCTTCTGGGAGCGGGATGTGCGGGTGCCCGAGGGCGGGCGGCTGGACTTCTACACGGCCATGGGCGCCAAGAGCCCCGAGCGCAGCGACGGCGTGTGGTTCCGCATCCTGGCCGCCGAGGTGGCCGAGGGCAAGGTCGGCCCCCGCCAGCAGATCTTCGAGCACACCCAGAAGGCACACCAGTGGGTCCACCACACCGTCCCGCTAGCGAAGTGGGGCGGCAGGATCGCGCGGCTGCGCTTCGTGTCCGACGCCGGCCCCAGGAACAACTCGACGACGGACCACAGCTTCTGGGGCGACGTATGGGTCCTCCCGCCCGGCGGACGCGACGCCGTGACGCCGCCCGTGCGCTACATGACCTGGGTCGATGGCCAGCCGTTCACGTCGGGCTTCTACTTCCACGACGTGCGCTCGGAGGTCGTGGACCTCGAGCTCGTCGTCGAGGGCGCCGAGCCCGTCTGGATCGAGTCCATCGCGGCGCACGCCCATCCCGACGCGATGGTGCGCAGCTTCGAGCACGGCGCCATCGTCGCCAACCCTGCGCCGCGTCCCTACACCTTCGACCTCGCGAGCCTCCTCCCCGGCCGCGCCTTCCGCCGACTCCAGGGCTCGCCCCGGCAGGATCGGAGGACGAACAACGGGCAGCCCGTCGGCGCGACCCTCACGCTCGGGCCGAAGGACGCCCTGTTCCTGGTCAAGACGGGTCCCTGAGCACAAAGATGCGTGTCTGGCGATCGGCGGGCAGGACGAGGGTCGCGCCATCGCGGCCGTCGAAGTCTGCGAGCACAATTCGCCGCGGCCCGTCGTGCTCGTGCCAGAGGGGGTCGTAGGTGATCAGGATGTGGAGGCGCCCGCAGCGGATGCGGCGGACGATGGGGAGGGTCCCGGCGAACTGCTCTTGCGCCGGGACGTCGATCCTCACCTCGCCCCGGCGCAGCAGGCGCTCGAAGGGCTTGACGAGCGCCATCCCCTCGATCATTGCGGCCACGGGCTCCGACTTCGCCCGCAGGTGCGGCACCAGGTCGTCCCGCCGCATGGCGTAGACCGGCTTGTCGGGCGTGCAGCCGTACTTGGCGCCGTGGTTCTCCTTCTCGATCCGCTGGAACCGTACCCGACCCGTCTCGTCGTCCACGGAAAGGATGTGGAGGGCGTCGTAGCGGTGGAAGGCCGTGGGCTTCGCCGCAGCCTCAGCCGTCGCCTCGAACGTGTCCTTGACCGTTATGTCGTGGAGCACCCGCTCCTTCGTCTTGGGCTCGACGTGCGAGAGCGCCGGGCGATGGTGGTTGCCGGTGCCCGACCAGTTCCAGGTGTCGAAGCCGTCGAAGCCGGTGAAGAAGCCCATGGCGATCATGGCCCGCACGTCCTCGTTGCGGATGGGCTGTCCCTTCCACCAGCGGTGGCCGCCGCCCCCACCGTGGAGCAGCGTCCAGTAGTAGGGGCGGACGGGCTTGCGCACGGGCATCGTCCGCACGAGCTGCATGTTCAGGTCGATGTTGGCCAGTGTGTAGGCGACGTTCTGCGGGCTCCAGTAGAAGCAGTAGACAGTGGGGTTCAGGATGTCCACGGCGTCGTAGATGGCCTTGCCGAAGGCGTTCCAGGCGTGGTCGGTCGCGGGGTCGAGCGTCACGTCCTCGAGGCCGAACCAGGCGCGGCCGAAGGGCTGCCAGCCGTAGAGGCTGATGCGGCGCCATCCCTGCCTGCGGGCGGCTCGCACGGGCGCGATGTAGGTCTGTGCGTAGCCGTCGTAGTAGCGCTGCTCGAAGGCGCGGCGCTCGTCGCTGCTGGCTTTGGCGGGATACCAGGCCTGTTCGCGGAGCTTGTCGGGCCGCAGCCGGCCGTGCTCCATGTCGATCATCAGGTAGTCGAAGCCGTCGTTGGGCTTGAAGACCTGCTCGTCGGCGAGCAGCTTCTCGACGTCGCGGCCGACGAGCTCGTCGTAGCGGCCCTCGGCGATGTTGTGCTTGGGCAGCCAGGTGTGCCAGTTGACGAAGCCGCCCCACTTGAGCCACCGCGTGCCCCTGGGCACGTGCGTCCACTCCTCGATCCCGTGGTTGTAGGGATAGAGGACCTCGAAGCCGCGGGTGGCGGCGGAGTCGGCCATGGCCCAGTTGTGCCAGCCGCCGTAGTTGAACTCGCAGTGGAAGTGGCGGAAGCGGAAGGGCGCGATGCCCTTCGCCACGTAGGGCGCCTGGCCTGGCGGGAAGCTGTCCGTCATCCGCGGGTCGTATTCGACCGTCCGCTCGCCGAGCGCAGGCGGGTCGTCGTCCAGAGGGACGCCGCGAAGCTGCTCGACGGTGAGGCTCTGGTCGAGCGACAGCTCGAGGCGTCCCGTCGGCGGCAGCTCGACGATCGCGAAGGCGGGCACCCGCGCGGCGAGCGTCGCCAGCTCGCGGTCGCCCCGCAGCCCCGGGCGGCAGCCCATCGCCAAGCACGCCCAAGCGGCGACGGAAGCGAGAGCGGCGAGGCGCATCCGGGCTTCGTCGGTTGACATGGTGCATCCCCCGCAGTTGAATAGAGCCTCAAGGATACGGCGCCGTGGCCCGGAGGTCAACCGACGGAAGGAGCGACGATGGTTCCTCGACGCGTGATGGCGTGGGCGTGCATCGCCCTGGTGTGTCTCGCAGGCGTCGCGCAGTGCGGCGCGAAGGCGAAAGGGCGGCGGCGCCCTGGGCAGCTCAAGCGCGTGCACGTGCCGGGGATGAAGCTGCTGTCGAAGGGCGAGGGGGCGAAGGCCGTCGCGGAGTTCCAGCGCCTGGTCGAGGCGGAGCCGGACGACGACGAGGCGCTCTTCGGCCTCGCCGCTGGCCTGACGCTGGTGGGGAATCTCGACGAGGCCGTGGCGACCGCCGCGAAGGCCATCACCGCTGGCCTGCCGCCCGGCCGCTTCTACGCCGGCCCGCGACACATCCTCAAGCCGCTGGTCGAAGCGCACGGCTTCCAGAAGCTCATGGCCGAGCGCGACGTGCGACTCGTCCACGGCCCGATGGTCGGGTGCGTGACCGACACGAGCGCGAGCTTCTGGGTCCGCACGGCGGCCGAGGCGGCTGTGCAGGTGGTGGTCACGCCGGCCAAGGGCATGCGGGAGCCGATCCGCTCGGAGGCCGCACGGACCGGCAAGGGCAGCGACTACACGGCCGTCGCGCAGGTCAAGGGCCTCAGCCCCTCGACCCTCTACCAGTACGAAGTGCTGGTCGACGGCAAGCGGGTGGCCGTGGAGCCGCCGCCGCGGTTCCGCACGTTCCCTGCCGCTGGCCGCAAGGCGGCCTTCACCATTGGCTTCGGCGGGGGAGCGGGCTGGG
>CBFDBL010000078.1:0-14104 GCA_965603035.1 uncultured bacterium | reverse complement strand
CGATACCGCCCCCAGGCCTTCACGTAGCGCTCGACGATGGCGCCGTCGCGGTCGAGGACGCACGGGAACGTGGCGTGGGCATCGGCAAGGTGCCTGCGGGCCAGGGCTGCGAGTTCGGCGGGGGAGGGGAGCCGTGCCGGGATCCGCGTCGCGGCGAGCACCTTGTAGCCGGGGGGCACGACGACGCCGACGACCTCGAGGTTGTGGGCGTGACGCTCGGTGTGGAGTCGCTGGGCCACGGCGGTCAGGCGCGCGGCGCGCGGCGCCGAGGCGTCCACGAGGTAGACGACGATGCGGCGGCGGGCATTGCGCTCGGCGAAGTCGTAGCTCCAGCCTTCGAGCGTCGGGGCTGTGAACGCGAGGGGGTTGGCGGGGCGCGCCGCGCGCGGCGGTCGGGAGGCGGGTGCGGCCGCGGCCGCGTCGTCGTCGGAGGCACAGCCGGCGAGCGACACGGCGGCCGCCAGCGCGGCCGTGACTCCGGAGCAGAGGTGGCGGATTGCAGGTCTCACCGTGCGGAGCAGACGTCAGTGGTAGATGGCCGCAACGACCTTCTGGAGGCGTCGCACCTGGGAGCGCTGGAGGACGATGTCGGGCGCGACCGCCTGGTTGGTGGACGCGAGGCGGATGCCGCCGGCGGACTCGAAGTGGACGATCTTGAAGTAGCTCTTGTCGTCGTTGGTCTGGCAGATGGCGGCCTCGCCCTCGCGCGGGGTGCGCTCGGGGTCCACGACGATCGTCGTGCCGGGCGGGCACAGGGGCAACATGCTCTCGCCGCTGATGCGGAGCGCGTAGGCCTGGTCGCCGACGCCCGCCCACCTGGGGATGGGGTCCTCGCCTGGGAGGCTGGCGCCCTCGGTCAGGCCGGCGTCGGTGAAGGCGATGTTGGTCTCGCCGGCCGCGACGTGGCCGATGACGGGGATGGGCGGTCGCCGCGCGGCCATCCCCTCGACGCCTTCGCCGGGCTCGAGTCGGCCGGGCGCGGTCTGGAGGGCTGCGGCCAGGGCCTCGAGCTCGACGGAGAGACGCTCCGGGGAAAGGTTGGCGAGTCGGCCTGCGGCGGCCTCCGCGGCCTCCGGGTTATCGGACGTCACCGCGGCGTAGAGATCGGCCAGCACCTCGTTGCTCGACACCAGGTCGGCCACCGGCTCCGGCAGCGCCTCCTCGCCCGCGGCAAGCGAGCGGACCAGGGCCGTCAGCAGACGGCCCGTGGACGAGCGGAGCGCCTCGATGGCGCCGCTGAGCTTCTCGAGGTGCACCCGCGTCTCGTTGCGGGCCCGCTCGCGGATGGCCAGGTCGAGCAGCCGACGGCGCTGGGCAGGGCCGAGCTCGAGCACGTCGGCGATCTGCTCGCAGCGCGCGCGCGGCGGCGGCTTCGAGTGGCCGTGCACGAGCTGGCCGATGTAGCTCTTGGTCACGCCGATCTGGCGAGCCAACTCGGCGTAGAGCACGCGGCGAGAGCGGCACAGCGTGTCGAGATAGTCGCGGAAAAGTTCCATTGGCGACACCTCCCATACGAAAGAGAAGGGACGGGACATGGACTCACGCCTGTCTGGTGAATTATATCGCTTCACTAGTCAAAGTCAAGGCCAAGGCGCGAAAATCGCGGAAATCTTCCGGAAGACCGCCGGGGGCTCGCCCCATCTCTATTAAGAGAGCAAACCACGTGCCAAACGCCGCGGCGCCGACCGCGCCTCGGCCCTGCCCCCCATGCTGCCGCGCTCGGTCCGTCTGTGTTCAACTCCTCCCTGCCCTGACGCTTGACAGCCAACTGCGACTCGCGTATACCGGAGGGAGGCGACGGGTGGGCCCGCGACATAGAGGAGGTCAGGCGATGACGGAGAAGGCATGGGCGGTGGCGGCTGCGGTGGCGGTGGGTGGGGCGCTGTGGGTGTGCACGGCGCACGCGCACTGCCAGATCCCGTGTGGCATCTACGACGACGACGCGCGGCTGGCGGCCATCGCGGAGCACGTCACCACGGTCGAGAAGTCGATGCGGCAGGTCCAGGAGCTGAGCGCCGCGGCCAAGCCCAACCACAACCAGATCGTCCGCTGGGTGATGAACAAGGAGGCGCACGCCGACAAGATCGCCGAGATCGTTACGGCCTACTTCATGACCCAGCGCCTCAAGCCCGCCGACCCCAACGACAAGGAAGCCACGGCGAAGTACGTCCGCCAGCTCACCCTGCTGCACAGGATGCTCGTCGCGGCCATGAAGGCCAAGCAGACCACCGACCTGAAGTACGCCAAGGAGCTGACCAACCTGCTGCACGACTTCGCACACGCCTACGGCAGCAAGGGGCACAGCCACTGACGCGCCAGCCCAGCGCCCTCGGCTGGTGGACGGTAATCACTAATCACCCTAATCAGTGCCTGATACCGATGGGTGGGGGTGCACGCCTTCACGCCATGAGCACGCGCAGGACGGCGGCGACGCTGCGGCCCAGCGCCGCCAGGTCGTAGCCGCCCTCCAGGGTCAGCACCATCCGACCGCCGCAGTGCTCGTCGGCCACCGCGCGGACCTGCCGGGCCAGCGCGGCGTAGTCGTCGTCGCAGAGGGACATGCCGCCGAGGAGGTCGTCGCGGTGGGCGTCGAAGCCCGCCGAGACGAGCACCATGTCGGGCGGGAACCGCGCGACTAGCCCGTCGAGGGCCTCGCGGAAGGCGGCCAGGAACTCCCCTCCCCCAACGCCGGCCCGCAGCGGCACGTTCATCGTGCTGCCCTCGCCCTCCCCTGCCCCGCGCTCGGCCGCGGCGCCGCTGCCGGGGTAGAAGGGATAGCGGTGGAGGCTGAGGAAGGCGACCGCCGGGTCGTCGTAGAAGGTCTCCTGGGTGCCGTTGCCGTGATGGACGTCCCAGTCGGCGATGAGGATGCGCCCGACGCCGTGGCGACGCTGGAGGTAGCGTGCGGCGATGGCGATGTTGTTGAAGACGCAGAAGCCCATGCCGTTGCCCCGGCGCGCGTGGTGGCCGGGCGGCCGGACCAGGCAGAAGGCGTTGCGGACCGTGCCCTCCACTACGGCGTCGGCCGCGGCCAGCAGCCCGCCCGCCGCCAGCAGCGCCACCTCGTAGGAAGCCGCGCACACCGCCGTGTCGCCCAGGTCGAGCATCCCGCCGCCGCCCTCGCAGGTCCGCTCCACGAAGGTGATGTAGTCCGGCGCATGCACGGCCGCGACCTCCTCGCGGGTGACAGATCGCGGCTCGATGTGCGCGACGGCGTCCCAGAGCCCGACCTGCTGGAGGTGCTCGACGATGGCGGTCAGCCGCTCGGGGCGCTCGGGGTGCCACGCCCCCGTGCGATGCTCGAGGTAGTCGGGGTGGTAGACGAGCCCCGTGGGCCCCGAGGCGTTCGGCGACGATGGGGTGGTCCCTGAGGACACGGCAGGGCTCCCTTCTCCCTCCCAGCCGTCACGGTGCTTGCCCGCTGCTCTTTTCTACAGACAAGACCCGGCGCTGTCAACGGGCGCACCGGCGGGGCCGGCGGCTCCGCGACGGCCCTGGCGAGGGCGGCGTTGCGCGAGGGGGGCGGCGGCGCGGCGAGGACTCAGCCGCCGCGGGAGAGGAGCAGCCACAGGCCGATCGCGGCCGCAGCCACGAGCACGAGGACGAAACAGCCGGCGGCGAGCAGCCCCTCCGTCATTGGCTTCATGGCGGATCCTCCCGGCGCCCGAGGAGCCCCATACGGTGCGAGGCCTCCGTACCTCTGATCATCGGCGAGAATCGTCCGCTGTCAAGAGCACAGGCACGGCCCGCCTGCTCGTCCCTGCGCTCGGCGTGGGGACGCCGGGGCCGCCGCTCCGCGGCGCGCCGCGCGAGCCGCGTGAGCGGCTGCGGCCCCGTCCCCCCGCGGAGCGGAGGGACGAGCGCGTTTGTGAGATCAGGGCACGAGGACGGCCTTGACGCAGGGCCAGGCGCCGGTGGCGAGGGCCTCGAGGTCCTCGGGCGCGGTGTCGAGGGTGATGCGGCGCGCGGCGATCCAGTCGGCGGGCACGCGGCCCCCGGCGACGAGGTCGAGGCCGCGGCGGAAGTCGGCGTCGGTGTAGCCGTAGCTGCCCATCACCGTCTTCTCAGCCTGGACGATGGCGTGGAGGCTGATGGTGACGGTCGGCTCGGCGTTGCCGATCCAGGTGACGTGGCCGCCGACGCGGGCCAGCGCGAGCGACAGGCTGACGGTCGCGGCCACCCCGCAAGCCTCGATGGCCCAGTCCACCCCCCTCCCCTCCGTGGCGTCCCGGACGGCGGAGAGGACGTCGTCGCGACCGGCGAGGAGGGGCGTGGCGCCCATGTCCCTTGCCAGATCGAGCTTCCACTCGACCTGGTCGATGGCGAAGGCCTGGTCGAGCTCGAGCGTCGAGAGTGCGGCGAGGGTCATGAGGCCGATGGTGCCTGAGCCGACGTGGGCGACGGTGCGAGGGGGGGCGACGGGCCCGCGGCCGATGGCGTGGAGGGCGACGGCAAGTGGCTCGCCGAGGATCGCCAGCTCGTAGGACACGCCGTCGGGCACGGGGAAGCAGCGGTCGTCGGTCACCACCGTCCGCTCGGCGAAGCCGCCGGGCAGGCCCCAGGTCATCCCATACAGCGTGCGGTTCTCGCAGGCATTCTCGCGTCCCGCCTTGCACAGCGCGCACTCCCCACAATGGGTGAGCGGCTGCACGGCCACGCGGTCGCCGACCTGCACCGTCGTCACCTGGCTGCCGACCTCGACGATCTCGCCGGCCATCTCGTGGCCCATGACGATGCCAGGGCGCCGCCGCTCCTGCGCCTCGAGCACGGCGTGCAGCTCCGAGCCGCACACGCCGCAGGCCTTCACGGCGAGGCGCACCTCATCGGGCTTCAGCTCCCGCTCCGGCCGCTCCTCGACGCGCAGATCGTGGGGGCCGTGATAGATCAGCGCCTTCATCGGGGACAGGTTCTCCGTTGGGCCTCACACGCAGGGCCTGCTCCGCAGGCAGCCAAAGCGGCGACTCAGTCGCCGCACTCCAAAGGCCCCGATCCGGGCGTCTTCTATGGAGTGCGGTGATGCAATCACCGCTTTGCTTTCCCGCGGAGCGGGCGAGGGCGAGGCAGGCTCACTCGCGATAGAAGACCACCTTATCGATCATGACGTTCCGGTCGGCGACGCCGGGGATGCTCTGGTCGTTGTCGAACTCGAGCTTGAGTTGGTGCTTGCCTTCGGGCAGCTCGACGGCGACGGGATAGGGCCGCCAGGCGCCGCTCGTGAGCTGCACGTCGCCGGCCCGCTTGCCGTCGATGAGGAGGTTGACGTGGGGGTAGACGCCCTCGACGGCGCTGCCCGATGCGACGAGCTCGGCCGTGTAGCGGCCGGCGGCGGCGACCTCGATGCTCGTCGCGATCCAGCCGTTGCACGCCAGGGCCGCGTGGGTGCCGCGGACGTGGAAGTGGAGCATGCCGGGCTGCGGCTCCATCGTCTCGCACTCGACGGCGACGCCGTCGCGCGCCGCGAAGTCGCCGCCGAGCGCGGTGAGCAGCCCGCAGGCGTAGCGCGCGGCCTTGCGGGCGTTGCGCTCCTCGGTGTCCCAGCGGAGCTGGTCGATGACCACCAGGCCCTTGCCGACGCGCTGGTACGCGACCGCGGGCGGCGTGGTGAGGAACTTCACGCCGACGGGGCTGTCGTCGCGGGCGACGAGCACCTTGTCCACGTGCAGGTTGCGGTCCTCGCGCGGCGGGTCGCTCCCGTCGTTGATGAAGGCGACGGCGACCTTGCGGGTGCCCTTCTCGACCTCGCCGAAGGCGGTGTAGGTGCGCCACTGCTCGTCGGCGACGCTCACGGTGCCGAGCAGCTTGCCGTCGATGGTGATCCGCGCCTGGGGGTAGATGCCCTGGCACGGCGTGCCCATGGCCCGGATGCCGACGATGTAGGTGCTCGTGGCCGGGAAGTCGAGCTCAGCGGACGCAGAGCCGACGGTGGCGAAGACGACGCCCTGGGGCGCCTGGTCGCGCAGGTGCACGATGTGGCCCTCGCGGGCCCAGTTCTCGATCTCGTGGGCGGTTGCCTGCTTGCCGTCGAGGGTCTTGGCGAAGACGGAGTCGGCCATGCCCGTCGCGCGGGGCGTGGTGGACCAGCCGATGCCCGTGTGCTTGCCCAGCCAGTAGAGGTCCTCGCGGGCGACGGCTTCGAGCAGCGGGTCGCCGCCCTCGGCGCGGGTGACAGGCCCCGAGCAGGGATGAAGCGTGGCGTCGATGCCCAATGCCTTGCGGAGGCCCTCCAGGCCCTTGGCGGGGACGCGGTGGACGAGCAGGTTGCCGCCGCGCTCGACGAACTGGCGCAGCCTGGCCTCCTGCTCCACCCGCCCGCGGCAGATGACGAGTGAGTACCCCGCGAGGCTGGCCTTCGGGTCGTCGAAGCGCAGGCCGAGGCTGCGCAGGTAGGCGCGGTAAACGGGGTCGCCGCCGACGAGCGCGGTCTTGCGGGCCGTCGGCGTGTAGCGGGCGAGGTAGTCGAGCAGGTTGACGAGGATGCGTGCCGCGGTCGGCTCGGCCGCGAACTTTTCGAGAAGCTTGAGCTGGCAGTGGACGATGCAGCCCTTCCCCACGGGCCGCTCGAGCAGCGGCGCGTTGTCGATGCCCGACGCCGAGCCCGAGACGACGATGGGGATCGACGCGCCCGACGCGGGCCGCGCCGGCTCGTGCTCGGAGACCATGTGGTCGCCGCGCCAGAACTTCAGGTCGCCGGGCTCGACGCCCTTCAGCGCGGGATGGCCCGCCTGGAGCGGGAAGGTCATCGTGGACGCCTGTCGCGTCAAGGCGGTCTGGAACAGGCCCTCGGGGTAGGCCCGCTGCTCGAGCACGAGCACGCGGCCGCCGCGGGCGACGAAGGCCGCGAGCGCCGCGCGCTCCGGAGCGACTCGGCCGATGACCGGCGCCTGCTGCTCGCCGGCGTCGAAGGCGTCGGCGCCGACGGCCAGCACGTCGAGGCCTGCCGGCACGCGGTCGAGCGATGCCACGGCCTCGGCGCGCACGCCCCTCGCCGCGAGCAGCGCCCGCGTCGCGCCCCGCGGGTCGTAGAGCCCGAGCCGCGCCGAGACCGCGGGCAGGCGCAGCCGCGGGAAGACGGCGTAGCGGTGGGTCTCGTCGAAGACGGTCTTCCCGTCGCGCTCGACCGTCACGCGCCAGGCGACGGGCGTGCGCTCCCGCACCGCGGGCATGCGGGGGAACGCCTCGAGGATCTTGTGCTCGGTCGGCGTCAAGTGCAGTCGCTCGGCTCCCTTGTCGAGCTCCCGGCCGTCGCGCGACAGCGTCCACCCGACGTCGAGGGTGGCGGCCTCGAGGGTGTCGTTGAAGACCTCGAGGCGACGCTTGACCTCCTCGCCCGCGTAGAAGCGGCGGTCGTAGTCGTGGCAGTAGGCCGCGATGGGCTGGTAGGCGTACTGGTGGGCGCGGTAGCAGGGGTTGGTCTCGTCGAGCGGGCCGCCCTCGATGACGGTCCAGGGCGAGATGCCACCGACCTCGAAGCTGCGGTAGCCGAGGATCTGCATCCGCCAGCACGCGGCCTTGCCGAGACGGCGGTAGCGGCGGTAGTCGGTGTAGGCCGTGTCGCCGAAGAAGACGGTGTGCCACGACGGGTCGCTCGAGGGCAGCCAGAGGAACTCGCCGACGTAGAGCGGCTTGTCCTTCTGCCACAGGAAGTGGGGCGCGCCGTTGAGGAAGAAGCCGCCGCCGCCGTGCCCCCGCGACGGCTTGTCGAGCCAGTAGGCCTCGTTGGGCCAACAGGTGTAGCCGGGGTACTCGTGGGGGTAGTGGATGCCGATCGCGTCGGCCACGCCGTCGGGGTCGCCGTCGCTCTCGTAGAAGATCGGCCGCGTGGGATCCCACTGCTTGACAAGCCGGCCCATGCGGACGAGCTGCCCCTTGGCGTAGGGAGTCCTGTCGTTCATCCGCGAGCCGGTCATCTCGTTCTCGAGGCTCCACATCACGACCGAGGCGCGGTTCTTGTCGCGAGCGACCATCGCCTCGAGATGCTTCGCGTAGTTGTCCCAGAAGACGGGGTCCTTCACGCGATACACGCTGTCATCATTCCAAATGGCGCCCTCGATGATCATCAGGAGGCCCAGCTCGTCGGCCACGTCGTAGTGGACGGGCCGCCAGGGCTGGGTGTGGGTGCGGAAGGCGACGCAGCCGGCGGCCTTGATGGCCCGCCACCGCTCCTCCACCTGCTCGCGGGTCATCGGCGCGTGCGGCGGCCACCACGAGGTCGCCAGCAGGTTCACAGGCACGCCATTGAGGACGAAGCGGTGCCCCTCGACCCAGAACTCGCGGAAGCCGAAGCGTGTGGTCAGCGCATCGCCGCTCGACAGCTCGGTGCGCAGGTGATAGAGGTGGGGATCGACGTGCGACCACAGGCGCGGCTTCGGCCACCCTGCCTTGGCCGAGACCGTCGCGGTACCGCCAGCCGGGACGCGAACGCGGACGACGGGAAGTCGGAGGACGACGCGGGCGTCGGCGTCCCGCGGAGGGGGTCTATTTTCGGATTTGCGCAAATCCGAAAATGACCTCCGCCCCTCCTCGACCGCAGCCGCGATGTCCACCTGCGCATCCGCAGGCGATTCGTTCGCCAGGCGGTACTCGACGGTCAACTCCTTGCGACGGACCGAGGGCTTGATGAAGAGGTCCTGGACGTAGACGGCGGGATGGGCGACGAGGGTCACATCGTCCCAGATGCCGTAGAGGCTGTAGAGCCCGCCGATGGGCGCCAGGATCTTGTCGTCCGGCCGGCGCCGCATCCGCGTCCATTCCTCCGTCGGCCCCAGGTCGATGCGGCCGGGGGTGAAGAGGCCCGTCCAGTCGTGCACACCGACGAGCAGCTCGTTGGGCCCCCCGACGCGCACCGCGTCCGTCACGTCCACCTCGAAGGGCTGGTAGCCGCCGAAGCAGCCGCCCACCCGCTTGCCGTTCACCACGACCCGGCTGTGGTACTTGACGCCGCCGAAGCGCAGCTCGAGCCGCTGCCCGCGCATCGCCGCGGGCACGGTGAACGAGCGGCGGAACCACGCCCGCTCGTAGCTCGTGCCGCGCAGGTAGCCCGGCACCGTGCAGGGCTTCCACGCGCCGCCCGTCGGCGGCTGCGCGAGGTCCGCGACCTTCCGGTGCTCCCACTGGCCGCTGAGGCTCAGCTCCAGGCGTCCCGCGGCCAGCGCGGCCGTCGCCGCGGCGAGCCAGGCGAGGAGCACGATGCGTCTCATGGGCTGTCTCCTTCCGAGCCCGGAGCTTAGCGCAAGGGAAGCGAGAAGGCAAGACTGCCACCGACCCGCGCCCGCCGCCGCCTCCCCGGCGGCGGAGAGGGACGAGGGACGGGGGACGACGGGCGAGCAGAGGGGAACCGGGCAGGCGGCGTCTTCTATGGACTGCGGTGGCTCGACGCCGCTTTGGCTCCCAGCGGAGCGGTCGGAGGCGCCTGCGCGCCACGCCGAATGGGAATATCGAACGCCGAACGCTGAATGTCGAATGTCGAATGACCGACCCGCGCCGCGGGCCGTTTGGACTCCGGCCTTCAGGCCGTAGACCGGCGACCGCGCGGCCACCGGGCTCTCGCCTGAAGGCGAGGACTCCGAACGCGCTTTCCCCGTCTCGCTCGCTCCGCGAGAAGTGAGAGCGGTGTCGAGCCACCGCAGTCCATAGCAGACCCCGTCTCGCGGGCCGGCAGCCTCCTGTGCATTCGGAGTTCGGCATTCCTCTTCCTGGCCCCCCACCTCCCAGTACTCGTCGGGGTACTTCACCGGCCCGCCGCCGGTGCGGCGCCACTCGGCGAAGTGGCGGGCCATGTGGCAGGCGTGGCACAGCGCCACCACGCGGAACGGGTCCGCGTAGTCGGGATGGTGCAGCTCGATCTCGCGGCTACCGCAGTCCTCACACCGCTCGCCGACGTCGAGCAGGCCGAGCTTCCACAAGCCCCGGGAGACCTGGCGGACGACGAGCCGCCGAGGGTATCGCCGCCTGTATCGCCGCTGCTGCTCCCGCACCCGTTCGCGGTGCCATCGCGCCCACTCCCGGCGGCTCGCGAGCTCTCGCTCGCGATGGGCCGCGTACCGCTGTCGGGAGCGGCGGCGGCAGCGCTCGGCGTTGGCTGCGTACCACTGTCGGTGCTGCTCGCGGCACCGCTCGGCATTGGCCGCGTACCAGTGCCTATGTCGCGCGCGGCGCCGCGCGGCGTTGGCGCGGTGGTACCGGCGACTGTACGCGCGCGCGCACGCCTTGCACTGCGCCTGGCGTCGTCCCCTGCCGTAGTCGAGGTAGAACTCCATCAGGTGCTTCTCCTGGCCGCACTTCGAGCACACCTTGGTCAGCGGATCGCCGGATCTGTGTCGGCAAGACATCCTCAAACCTCCAGATGTCTTTGCAGGGCATGAAGGCACTCGGCCCCCGAACGTCAGGGGGCATCGAGCACTGGCCTGCATCGTGCTCGTCGTCGTCCACTTCATCTTCGGTTGGACGTTGAGCGTTGAACGTTGGACGTTTCCCTCTTCCCCCCTGACCGCTGAGGCTGGCCTCCGCCTGCTCGCTCGCTCCGCGAGAAGCGAAAGCGGCGTCGGGACGCCGCACTCCATAGAAGACCCCGTGTCGGCAGTCGGCTCGCCTGTGGGGCCTTTGGACTGCGGCGGCTCGACGCCGCTCTGGCTGCCAGCGGAGCGGCCGGCACAGGGAGAGAGCGTTGGGAGTCCTCGCCTTCAGGCGAGAGCCCGGTCGCCGCGCGGTCGCCGGGCTACGGCCTCAAGGCCGCACTCCAAACGCGGAGCGGCCGAACGACGCTCCATCTCCCGCGCCGGCGCGAGCGTGCGCGGGCTGGCCCCGCTACCCCTACAAACCGCCGAGCCCGCGCAATGCGCGGCCCGATCTCTGTAACGAGCACGTCACCGCGGCGAGTCCTGGACTTACGGCGCGAGGACGCGGTTCCGGGTTCCAGGTTCCGGGCGGACACCGGCGGCGGCGTCTTCTCCGACCCCCGAAACCCGGAACCCGGAACCTGAAACCGCCCGGCCTCGGGCACCGCCCCCTCCCCTTCCCATGTTGCAGGCGGCTTCCGGCATGTTGCGGAACAGCAACATGGCGTAAGGGTGCGTTCAGCGAAGGCCAGAAGGTGGGCGAAGGCGTGGCGTACATGGTGCCGGAGCCGGCCACGCTGGGCCTCCTCGCCCTTGGCGGCCTGGGTCTGCTGCGGCGGAGGCGGAAGACGTGACGCGTGATGCGTGACGCGTGAGAAGAGAAGACGACAGGCGCCGTGGGCACACCGCTCGCGGCGTCTGCTCCATGCGGGGGGAGCGGTTCCGGGTTCCAGGTCCCGGGTTCCGGGCGGGACACCCGTCGCGGCGTCTTCCCCGACCCCCGAGACCTGGAACCCGGAACCGGTCTGGAGGCGTTGGCGCGCGTCCCCTCCATACCATGAACGAGTTTGCCCCCCGCAAATGTGCGGTGGTTTTTCTGTAACAAGCGCCCCGGCGACGGAGGTTCCTCGACTTACGTCGAAAAAAGTCGGCGCACCCGACGCGGGGTCTTCTGTGGAGTGCGGCGACCCCAGTCGCCGCCGTCGCTTCCCCGCGGAGCGGGCCGGACCGGGAGGATTCCAGGCAGATCACACGACCCTGTCGGCGCTGCGGCGCACCCGACCGCTCCGCTGGGATGGAAAGCGGTGATTCCATCACCGCACTCCACAGCCCCGCCAATGGCGGGGCAAGAGCGATCCGGCCCGACGGCGCGCCCCGCCGGCGCCTGCTCCATGCGGGGGGAGCGGTTCCAGGTTGCAGGTTCCGGGTTCCGGGAGGAGGCCCGTCGCGGCGTCTTCTCCGACCCCTGGCACCTGGAACCCGGAACCTGGAACCTCCCGGCCGCCGCCCCCCTTCCCATGTTGCGGACGGCCTCCAGCACGTTGCCGATCGGCAACATGGGCGTAAGACGTGGCTGCGTATGGACATAGCGGCGATCGAGGGCGCGCGCGGGCCGGCGACGCTGAGCCTGCTCGGCCTCGGCGGCCTCGCGCTGCTGCGCAGGCGGCGGAAGCGCTGATGCGTGATGCGTGAGAAGACAAGCCGACAGGCGCCGCGGGCGGCCCGCTCGCGGCGCCTGGCTGATGGACGGCGCGACGCGATGGCGAGAGCGCCGCGATCGGACGGCAGGGCCTCTGTCCCCTCTACCCCTTAAACGACAATGCCCCCCCGAAATGCGCGGCGAGTTTTCTGTAACAAGCGCCCCGGCGACGGGGGTTTCTCGACTTACGTCGAGAGGAGTCGGCGCACCCGACCGCTCCGCTGGGATGGAAAGCGGTGATTCCATCACCGCACTCCACAGCCCCGCCAATGGCGGGGCAAGGATGAGACGCGGCGTCTTCTCCGTCTCCCGGAACCTGAAACCTGGAACCCGGAACCTGAAATCTCCCTGCCCCGGCCTCCGCGCCGCGGGCACCGCGGCCTCCCCTTCCCATGTTGCGGACGGCTCCCGGCATGTTGCCGAGCGGCAACATGGGCGTAAGAGCCTGCGGCGTATAGACATAGCGGCGCGCCAGGGCGCGAGCGGGCCGGGGCACGTTGACGGGACGCCACATGCGGCAGCGCCGCTGCTGGGACGGGTGCCACGATGGCACCCCGTGCTGCTCGGCATAGGTGACGCAATGGCAAGGGTTTGTGGAGACTTGTTATCGGGCGGTCCCTGCCCGCAGCCATGGCACGCGATTTGCTTGTGTCACTCAATGACGATTGGGAGGCTCGCCTCTTCGTAGAAGCGGGCGACGAGGGAGCGAGGCGGGGGAGCCGTCAGCTCCCGAGAGAACGCGGGCGGCCGGCGAGCAGATCAGGCAGGCTGGGCCTCAGGAGGCGGATGGGTTTCCCGACCCAGTCGCTTCGTGTGTCGGGCAGGCCGTTCTGGAAGCCGCCCAGCGCTCACCGTCCCAGGGCCGGCCATCCGTGTTGGCCGGTGACCGGGTCGGCGAGGACCGACCGGTCGGAGGTCAAGGGCGGACCAGGATGATCGACGCACGCTCTGTGTGGGTAGCAGCCCTGCTGTCGCTGTGCGTGGAGGCGGCCTCGGCGACGCCGATTCTCTACGAGACCGTGCCCATAGGAGACATGGGCAACCAGCCCCAGGACGTCGGCGCGAGCAACAAGTTCCGGTATCGAGGGGCTGTGGACTACCCCTACCAGATCGGCAAGTACGAGGTCACGGCGGGGCAGTACACCGAGTTCCTCAACGCCGTGGCGTCGTACAACACGAACAACCTCTGGATCGTCGAGATGCCCAACCCCACCAACGGCTGTGGGATCCAGCGGTTCGGCAGTTACGGCAGCTACTCGTACGCCCTCACGGACACGGAGTATGAGGACCGTCCGGTGAACTTCGTCCGTCTGTGGAGCGCGATGCGGTTTGCGAACTGGCTTCAGAACGGCCAGCCCACCACGGGCGTCGAGGACGACACGACCACCGAGGACGGCGCCTACGACATGCACCCGGACCCCTGGCCACCCCTTCGCGAGCCCGACGCGACGTGGGTCGTCCCCACGCTCGACGAGTGGCACAAGGCGGCCTACTACAAGGGCGGGGGGCTCGACGCGGGCTACTGGGACTACCCGACGCAGAGCGACACGGCCCCCACCGCCGAGGCGCCGCCAGACACGGACATGATCAACGGCTCGGCGAACTACACCTCGCTGGGCCTCACCTACAACACCACGCCGGTGGGGTCCTACGCCGCCAAGCCCTCCGACAGTCCCTACGGCACGTACGACCAGGGCGGCAACGTCCGCGAGTGGACCGAGGAACGCTGGGGGAGCAGCTCCTACCAGATCGTGGGCGGCAGTTGGAATACCCCGGCCAACGACCTGCGCTCACACGACGGCAGCCAGGTGAGCGGCAACGCGAAGGAATCCTACTACGGCTTCCGCCTCGCCAGGCTGCCCGACGACATCATCCCCGAGCCGGCGACCCTCAGCCTGCTCGCCCTCGGCGGCCTCGCGCTGCTGCGGAGGAGACGGCGGGGCTGATGCGTGACGCGTGATGCGTGAGAAGAGACGAGGACAGGCGCCGCGGGCCCGCTCGCGGCGCCTGCTCCATGCGGGAGGAAGCGGTTCCGGGTTGCAGGTTCCGGGTTCCGGGGGGACACTCGCCG
>CBFDBL010000077.1:0-14300 GCA_965603035.1 uncultured bacterium | reverse complement strand
ACGAACGCGCCCAGCCCAGCCTCCTGCACCGCTGTCAGGGTCTTGTGGACCCCGACGGCCAGGACGATGGCCATGAGGATCCCGACGGAGACAACTGTGAGGATCGTCAGCTTGACGATGCGACGGCGGATCGCTCTGGCCCCTAGCACGAACGTCCAGGATCGCGCCGAGCGTACGGATGCGCCGTCCCGTTGTCAAGGGCGCCCCGGCCGCCGGAAGCGTCAGGGCTTGGCCGGCGGCGGCTCGTGCGGGGTCGTGGCGAGGTAGAGCGCGTCGAGCCGCGTGCCGTCCTCGCGGCAGCGGAGCTCCACGAGCGCCGCGCCCGCCGCCAGCGCCACGGGCACCGGCGTCCGCTCCCTGCCTGCGACCAGCGGCGTCCATTCCCACGTTGCGTGGGTGCCCGTGTGCCAGTCGGTCGTCGCCAGGACGTCGCGGCGGCCCTGGCGGATGCGGACGAAGAAGGAGTCGTCGCTGGGCGTGGGCGCCTGGATGCGGCCCCACAGGTAGTAGGTGCCCGCCTTCGGCACGTGCACGTGCCAGAGCGCCCGCGCCACGCTGCTGTTGCGTTTGCCGCCCGGCTCGCCCGGCATCCAGAGGAAGCGGCCGCCCGAGGCCTCCGCGTCGGCGTCGAGCCGGAAGGGCGGGAGCACCATCGCGGCGGCCTCGGCCTCGATGACCTGCCCGGGCCGCGGCGCGTCCGCTGCCCCGCGCTCGATCGCCGCCAGCAGGCGCCGGTAGCCGCGCACCGGCGCGATGTCGCCCAGGATCTCCCGCCCATGGTCCCGGCCGTTCACCGCGAGCAGGGCGTCCTCCGCGCCGGGCAGCTCGCCGGCCCAGGCCAGCCGCTCGCGCTTCGCCACGTCGGCCGACAGCTCGAGCCACTGCACGACGCGGTTGTCCAGGTAGCCGCCGTAGCCCGGCACCCGCACGGTCACCCGGCTGCCTTCGGTCTTCAGCCCGACCGTGGCGGAGGCGAAGCCCCGGCGGAAGGCGGCGAAGGCCCCGTCGTCGAGGCCCTCGGCGGCGCGGACCCAGACCGCGACGGTCGCGGGCGACTCGGGCGCCGCCGCGGCATGCGTGCAGGTGAGCCGCAGGGCCCCGTGCTTCGCACCGTCGTTCACGACCGCGACGGGGGCCGGCCCGCCCTTCGTGTCGGTCGCGTAGACGAAGCGGATGCCGACCGCCACGTCCTCGAAGCGGAGGAAGACGCTGCCACCGGCGCCCACGGCGATGGGCTTGTCGGCCGGCGTCACGTGCTCGTCGCCGAGCCAGAGGCCGACGTCGGCGGGGAGGTGGAAGTGTGAGAGGAGGCACGTGGGCTCGGGCGCGCGGGCCTTGAACATGCGGTCGGCCGGGTCGGCGTGGGCGAGCAGGAGCACCTCGCCGCCGCGCTGGACGCTGGTGAGGAACGGCTGGATGTGCAGGGCCTTGGAGTGGCCGCTCTGGCCCATGGCGAAGCGCGTCTTGCCGTAGGGGTCGCCCCGGGCGTCCATGAAGAAGCTCACGACCGGCTGCTTCGGCCCGCCGCCGAGGTTGACGGCCAGCGGCTTGTCCATCGGCCCGTAGGTCGCGCCCGCCGAGCCGATGCTGAAGCGGCGGCCGACGTAGTGCGCCGCGCGCTCCCACGGCGCCGAGCCCCAGCGCTGCCGCACCATCCTGGGCACGAGGCCCTCGATGGACCTTCGGATGCCCGCCGGCGGGTCCCAGCGGCAGAGCTGGAACGGCGTGCGCGTGTCGATGCGGCCGCCGTCGCGGAGCCAGCCGACCCGGCGGAGGGTGGCGTCGAGGTAGCCGTGGCCGGTGAGGTAGTCGTAGTCGCGGCTGTGGGCGCCGCCGAGCCGATGGCAGGGCTCGAACCAGTTGGCCGCGATGTCGCTCCAGAGGAGCCGCAGCGCCGCCTCCGCCTTCCGCCGGCCCTCGCGGCGCTGGGCGAACCTCGCGACCAGGGCCAGGCAGTCGAGGTCCACGCCGTAGTAGGTCGGGCTCCCGTACTCGTGGATGCCGCTCTCCCAGGTGTAGAGCAGCCACTGGTCGAGCATCTGGTAGCCCTGGTCGGCGAGGGCGGGCCGGCCGGTCTGCTCGCCGATGGCGATGCAGTTCCAGATCTTCATCAGGTAGATGTTCGTGTAGGAGACGCGGACGCCGTGGCGGCGGATGCCCTCGACGCTGATGCGGATGAGCCGCTCGAGCCGCTCGGCGCCCTCGGCGTTCAGGCTCTCCTTGTAGAGCATCCAGACCAGGATGCCGTGCTGCATGGAGAACTCGACGGCGTTGCGGTCCACCGGCCGCTCGGCCTCCCAGTACCACTTGAAGTTGCCGTAGGTGCGCGACGTCTCGTCGCGGTCCTGCATCTGCTCGGCCAGCTCGAGCACCCTTGCCACCCGCTCGGGCTGCCACTTCACCGAGGTCGCCTCGAGCGCGAAGCCGAACAGCTCGCGCACCCCCATCCTGGGCCGGAGCTGCTCGATCCGCTCCCACTGCCGGTCGAGCCATCTCGCCGTCTTCGCCTCGTCCTTCACCACGAGCGGCTCCGCACACGACAGCGACACGATGCACAGACCCACAACGGCCAGCCGACGCAGCATGGTCGGATCCTCGAACTGTGGAAGAGCGACAGGAGCCCCGCAGGGGCGACAGACCGTAGCCGGCGGCTTCAGCCGCCGGACCATGACCGCCCCAACGAAGTCCCGAAGGGACGGCAGAACCGTGATTGGGCTCGCGTTGCTGCCATGGTCGCTGCCGTCCATACGGTACTGGAATGCGTGATTGGGCCGCACTCCGGCGGCTGAAGCCGCCGGCCAAATCCTGTCAGCCCTTCGGGCTTCTCCGGCGGCGCGGTCAGAGCCCGGTCGCCTGGACCTTGCGGCCCTGGACGGAGAGGCGGTAGACGGCCTTGCCTGTCGCGTCGAAGCGCGTGGCGGCCACGTCGGCCTCGGCGGCGCCGAGGAGCATGGTGAGCCGCCCGTCGGTCAGCTTCGCATCCAGGGCATACCCCTGGTCGGTCCTGCGGAGCGTCGCCTCCGTCGGCGGCTCGTGGCCGACGCGGTGGGGGCGGATGAGGGTGACGAACTCGGCCCGCTCGGCCGCCTTGGGCGTCTGGGCCGTGAGATGCCACTCGACGAGCTTGATGCGCGGGCGCGGCGGCGGGTCGAACTTGTCGGTGAGCGAGAGCTCGAGGCCCTCGGGCGCGAGGAAGGCCACGCGGCAGGCCGCCTGCTTGCTGACCACGCGCACGTCGCCCTGGCCGTTGACCGTCATCTTCGTGGGCGAGTGGAGCCGCCACTCGAAGGTCGAGGGCTTCGGCGCCTCGAGCCGGTCGAAGAGGACGATCAGTCCCGGCTTGACGAACAGCAGGTGGCGGGTGAAGCGCTTCATCGCGTTGCCGTAGGCGCCGCCGGCCTCGCCCGCCACGTAGTCCATCTGCGGCGAGGTGTGGAAGGCGAGGATCTCGCCGAGGGCATAGGGGGTGCGCTTGCGCTGCGTCTCGCCGTTCACCGTGATCGAGTTGACCGACTTCGTATGCCACATCCAGGCCTTGTGGTGGGTGCTGCCGTAGCTGTCGCGGCGGCCGGTGCGGATGAGCAGGCGCTCGCCGAAGGCGTAGAGGAGGAAGGCGTTGTTGGCCTCGTAGCCGTGGCTCTGGGTGCCGAAGGGGCTGCTCTTGAAGGCCACGTGGACGTTGTCCTTCGCGTCGAGCAGCGTGGTGTTGAGCATCGCCTGCCCCGTGCCCCGGAAGCAGCGGGAGGCCGGCAGGTCGGTGGGCGGCTTCGCCTCGACCTTGGGCAGTGCGCCGCGCACGAAGCCGATGTAGCCGCTCTCGGGGCGCGGGCCGCCGTGGGCTTCGACGTACCACTGCCAGTGCGGATTCTGCGCCTGGACGGCGAGGTTGGTCATGAGCGGCACGCTGTGGCTGGAGCG
The DNA here is from genome assembly GCA_965603035.1 of uncultured bacterium. GTDB lineage: Bacteria > Planctomycetota > PUPC01 > DSUN01 > DSUN01 > CAZDNN01. Next base: position 10,382 of record CBFDBL010000077.1, on the reverse strand, counting down.
GCGATGGGCCGTCAGGTCGCCGAAGCCGCCGCCCCTCGTGCCCGGCGGCATGAGGTACATGGGGTAGTAGCCGATCTTCGAGAAGTAGGGCTTGCGGTACGCGTCGATGCGCGTTGCCGCGCGCATCACGTCGGCCCACCAGGTGAAGCGTCCGACGTAGCTGCTCCAGTAGCTCGCGCCCTCGTGCCAGCCGCCGTCGTCGTCGCACCACACGGGGTAGACGTTGAAGAAGACGTTGTGGGCGAACCAGACCCAGTCGGCGGCCTGGGGGATCTCGCCGAGGAACGCGATGCCGACCTCGCCGAGGAAGTGCCACGCGCGGTTCGAGTGGCTGGCGTAGGGGTACCACAGGTGGCGGGGGCACAGGTGGCGGTACATCTCGAGGCCGCGGGCCTGCATCACGTTGCGGCAGAGGGTGCGCTCGTCATCGCTCAGCAGGTCGTGGGCGAAGGTGTAGGCCCGCGCGAAGTAGTAGGCGTAGGGCATGCCGGCCTCGTCGTTGTAGCGATAGCCGGTGGCGCCCCTGGGGTCCCACTTCGCGCAGTCGAGGAGGATCCGCTTCGCGAGCTGGCCGTACTCCTTCTTGCCGCCGAGCCGGCGGGTGAAGGCGAGGGTGGCGGCGCCGTTGAGCGCGCGGATGGTGTAGGCGCGGTTGCCCCACCAGACCTTCCGCCACGGGTCGCTGCCCCGCACCATGCCCTTGGGGTACTTCAGCGGCTCCTTCGTCGGCGGGGGCGCCTTGAGGAGCTTCTCGGACTGGGCGACGAGCCTGTCGTACTGCGGCTTGAGCTCGCCCTTGGCGAGCGCGCGCAGACGGTCGAGCTGCTCGGGGTGGACGAACAGGCGGGGATGCTGCCTGGGGATGCGGGCGAGCAGCTCTTCCCGGGACGGCATCGGGAAGGCGACCGCGTCGCTGGTGATGCTGAAGGCGCGGGTCTTGCCCCATGCCGCGCGCGTGCCGTCCTTGTCGAGGTATCGAACGCGCCAGAACCAGGGCCCCTCGTCGAAGGGCTTCGGCGGGCAATGGCAGTTGTAGGCGAGCCCCTCGGCCTCCCAGGCGACGTCCTTGAAGCCCCGGTCCCGCGCGACCTGGAGCCCATAGCTCCGGGCGCGGGTCTGTGGCCGCCACACGAACCCTGGCGGATTCACCGCGCTCGGCTTGCCCTCCGCTGGCCGGAAGCCCCACTCATGGGGCTTGCCCGCCGCGTCGTCGAACTTCGATACCTCGGCGGACCACACGGGAAGAGACCCGGCAAGAAGCGCCAGGAGCATGAATCTCAGCATGGGCAGCGTCCGCAAAAGGTGTCGGAGTCGCGCATCATCCGATCTCGAGCCAGACGGGGCCCGCGATGCCGTAGGGCACGAGGCGGTAGTCGTCGGTCCAGTCGCCGAAGAAGTGCCAGGGGCCGGTGATGCGCGACTGCTCGGCGGCATTGTGGAGCGGGCCGAGCAGGTTGCGCAGGCTCGGGTAGACCTCGACGACGATCTGGTTGTCACCGGCCTTCAGCAGATCGGCGACGTCGAGCTGGAGCGGCCGCTGGAACACGAGCCCCGCGTCCACGCCGTTGACCTCGACGCGGGTCACGATGGCGTCGAGCCGCTCGAAGCAGAGGCGGGCGGCCTTCGGCACGCGGTCGAGGGCGACGGTCTGCCCGCAGGCCATGGCGTCGGCGTAGAAGGGGTAGCCCTGCCGCGTCCAGTCGCCCGTGCGGAGAGTTCGCTTCTCATCGACGAGGGCGAGGGCCTTGTCGAGGGCGAAGTCGCCGATGAGGAACGAGGCCTCGAGCTCGACGTCCTGGCGGAAGTCGATGGCCAGCTCGACGCGGTTCGCGCCCTTCTTGACGGCGTGGCCGATGTCGGCGGTGCGGAAGGCGCGGTCGCGCCACCAGCCGTCGAAGGCCACGGCCTTGCCGTTGACCCGCGCCTCGAAACGGTCGCCGCACTCGACCACGAGCTTCAGGCCCGCCGCGTCGGAGAGCTTCGAGACGAACTCGTAGCGCAGCTCGACCCGGGCCTTCGGCCCGAGGTCCCGCATCCCCTGGTATGCCTTCCAGAACTGCGTGCCGCGATTGCCCGGGTCGTAGTCGATGCCGAAGCGCTCGCAAGCCCGCTGCTGCACCTCGTGGACGGGCCGCCGCTTGCCCCAGCGGCCCTTGGTGAAGCGGTGCTGGGGGAAGTCGAGGACCAGGGCGTTCGGGCCGAGGCGGCGGCGGGTCCAGGAGCGCTTGAGCTCGATGCGTCGGGTGGCCTTCTTCGGCGCGGCCGGCAGCGGCGTCGTCCCCCTGGTGGCCTTGCCGACGGTGATGAGGAACGAGGCGTTGGGCGCGAACTCCAGCTCGACGACGCGCCGCTTCCCCCGCCGGCGCGAGCGGAGCGGGTGCACCTGGCCGGTGAGGGCGTCCCAGAGCTCGACCTGGCCTGCGTCGGGGACCGCGACGGAGGCGCGGTGGGCCTTCTCGGTGTCCATGGAGGCGAGGAAGTAGAGGTCGCGGCCGCGCAGGGCGCGGCGGTGCGCGTAGATGCTCGGGATGTTGCGGCCCCGCCGTCGAGGTACCTGGGCGTCTCGCCCGTGACGACGACCGTGCCGAGGCATCGTGCGAGTGCGGCGCGGGTGGGGCGGCAGCGGACGATGGGCTTCTGGCGGAAGAAGCGCTCGGCGATGCGGCTGCGGCCGCCGTCGAGGTACCTGGGCGTCTCGCCCGTGACGACGACCGTGCCGCCAGCCTCGACGAAGCGGCTGAGCAGGGCGAGGGTGGTGCCGCGCATCGAGATCATCCGGGGCAGGACGACGACGCGGTAGCTCTGCTTGCCCATGCGGAGCTGGCCGTCGCGGACCCTGGCGCCGGTGGCCATGAGGCGTTCGCTGCCGAGGTCGTAGTCGCACTTGAGCTCGGTGAGCGCGGTCGTGAGGTCCCAGAGCGCGTCGAGCGCGGCCTTGCGCCGCGGCGCGGCCCACGCGGGGTCGAGCGGGTCGTGCTCGACCCACGAGCCCTCGCAGGGGTGGAGCACGAGGGTGTCGGCCGCGAAGCGGCCCTGGCTCAGCGCGTAGCCCATCCGCCCCACGTAGTCGCCGAGCACCCGGTACTCGTGCCACCAAGGCTGGTGCGCCTGGAACGACGGCGGGTAGTCGCGCTTGCGGCACCCGCGCAGGCTGTAGAGCGACAGGTGCTGGCACAGCAGGTTCACCCCCAGCACCAGGTGCCAGTCCCAGTACCACTTCATGTCCGCGAAGCTGAAGTCCCAGCCGGCGCCGCCGTAGGCCTCGCTGAGCACCTGCTTGCGGCCGAGCTGGTGGGCGACGCTCGACGCCTCCTTGCACATGGCGACGTAGCCGAACTGTGTCTGCGGCTTCTCGGGCCGCGCGTAGCCAAGGCAGTCGATGCCGGGAAGCTGCATGGTTGCGAGGGGCGCGAGGAAGTCGCCCTGGCTCTCCGGGCTGGGGTAGGTGTGTTCCCAGAAGTGGCCGGTGAGGGCGATGCCGCGGGCCTCGCACCAGTCGTGGATGGGCCGGCAGAAGTGCTCGAGGAACAGGTCGGTGACGACGTCCCAGTAGTCGTAGCGCGCCTTGGGCCAGTCGCTGCCGATGCGGTAGAGGAGGGCGGGGAGGTGATCGCGGATGTCGTAGCCCTTGCGGGCGCGGAACTCGGCGGGGAAGCTCTCGGTCCAGGCCATGCCGCCGGCGAGGCGAGGCTCGTCGGCGAAGATGCCGGGGACGGTGTCGCCGAGGTCATCGCCCAGCGCGTCGGCGTAGGCGTCGTGGGTGATGCGGAGGAAGGCGTCGGCCGCATCACGGTTGAGCGTGTCGATGTAGGTCGCGTCGTTGTACCAGCCAGAGGGGGCCGGGATGGCCCAGTAGCAGTGGAGGAAGTGCTCGCCGGGCGCGGGCGGCAGGCCGTCGTCGCGGACGGCGGAGACGGGGCGGCCGGCCGCGTCGAGCCGGACGCGGTAGACGGCGACGGTGCCGTCGCGCATGGGCGGACGCTCGGGCGCCAGCTCATGCTTGAGGGTCTTGCAGCGGCAGGCGGCGCCGAGCGCCGGCACCCTGCCGCCGGCGTGGCCGCTCGGGTAGGTGTCCTCGTCGTAGAGCCACGCCTTCATCCCGCGCGCCCGCGCCGCGGCGACCGTGGCCCGGATGCGCTGCATCCACTCCTTCGACAGATACGGCGTCAACAGGCCGACCCGCGAGTGCATGAAGAAGCCGCCGATGCCCACGGTGTGGAACAGGTGGACCTGGCGGGCCAGCTCCTCGTCGGTCAGCCGGTCGTTCCACGACCAGAAGGGCGCGCTGCGGTACTGCGAGGGCGGATTGCGGAAGAGCTTCAGGTCCATGGCCGTCTCCTTCGGGGTGGCCGCCATTCTAGTGGGGGAAGGGTGAGCACGTCAAATGGGCGGTTCCGGGTTCCAGGTTCCGGGTTCCAGGTGCCGGGTTTCGGGAGGAGGAGAGAAGAGCGCAGAGCATCGGGACGAGGAGTGCGTGTTGGGGTCTCACCCTGCCCTGCCCGGAACCCGGAAGCAAGGCAGCGGTCGGGCGGTCGGGAGCGCCGGGTTGCCATCGGTCTCCGTGGGGTCTATGATGGGGCGTCCGCGGCGCCGTGCGAGTCGAGGAGACGCCCCGTGAGCCGCTGGGTACTGCTTGTCGCTGCCCTCATCGTGACCCCGGCGGCCGGCGCCGCAGAGCGCGCGCACCGTGGAGGAGGCAGGATGGCGACTCGAGACTATCGCTTCGACGGGCGGATCTCACGGGACGTGCTCGAGTGCTATCTGTCGCGGGCCATCACCATGATGGACCTGCTGACGGGCAAGGGCGACGTGGACGACAACGTCCGCATGCTGACCGAGGTGGGCGTGAAGCTCGCGGGCAGGACGGTCTACCGCTGGGGCGGCGAGAGCCACCTCCCGAAGCTGCTGCCCAGGGCGAAGGCGATCGCCGCCAAGGTGCACGAGGCCGACCCCGAGATGATCCTCCAGGCGGGGATCTTCGAGATCGTGACGACCGATGTCGGCCGCGTGAGGGTGCCCAAGTGGGTCTTCGAGGAGTTTGGCCTCGACCCCGATGAGCGGACCTTCTGCTATGAGAAGATGGTCTACCCCGATGGACGCTGGCGCGATCGCTGGGTGAAGGGGGGATCGGTGCCCGACATCCGGCAGCTCGAGACGCGGATGTGGTTCTTCTACCTCGCGGCCGAGTACATCGGTGTGGGCTGTGAGGCGATCCACTTCGGGCAGGTGGCGCTCATCGGGGCCAAGGACCAGGGGATGGCGCACTGGTGGGACGTGCTCAGCCGCGTGCGCCGGTACGCGGCGAAGCATGCACGGCGCCACCTCGTGCTGTGCGACGCGCACGTGCCGACGGGCGGGAGGCTCTACGACGGCGACAAGCTGCTGTTCGACTTCCACACGTTCCCGCTCCGCATCGCCGCCGTTGCGGGCGAGCCCCAGAAAGGGGTGCTGCGGAGGGGCCACGTGGACAGCCTCTACGGCCGCAGCAAGGGGGGCCTCACGCCCAGCGGATGGCGCTGCGAGAGCCTGCCCTTCCTCGTCGAGCTCGACAACTGGGGACGCAGCGGCAAGGAGGGCCAGGATATCGGCGGCTGCTGGATCTGGGGCTACGACGAGATCTGCTGGTTCGCCCACCAGAGCGCCGACTACCGCAACCAGTGGCTGCGCTACGCCTGGCGCCGCGTGCGTGAGCTCGACGCCAACGGCTGGCTCCAGATGCCCGGCAGTCGCTGCCTCGCCGCGCCGGTCCGTGGCAGGCTCTGGTGGTACTTCGCCAACCGGCCCAGCGAGGCCGTGCCGGATGGCTTCGGGCAGGAGGACACGATCAAGGCCATCTGGGCGGAGGACTGAGAGAGGACCGCCAGGGAGCGGGGCCGCAGCGTCAACGGGGCTTGATGTCGTAGCGGGCCAGGGCGCTGCCGTGGCGGGTGGAGAAGCGGACGACCTGGAAGCGGTCCTCACCCCAACCCCGAACACCGCTCGGCGGGCATGGAAGCCCTCCCGCAGGATGGCGAGCCCGCGGGAGGGGAGCGGGCTACTGGGCGCGGATGTCGTAGCAGGCGAGCTCGTCGTCGTGGCGGAGGAAGAGGCGGCCGCTGAAGATGACGGGGTGCGCCCAGGTGGGGCCGTGGCTGCGCGACTCGGGCTTCCACACGCTCTTGAGCCGATAGGCCTCGGGCGTGGCCTCGACGAGGGCCATGACGCCGTCCTCGTAGCGGTGGTAGAGATGGCCGTCGGCGTAGAGGGTGGTGGCCGACAGGCGGCCGAGCGCCTTGGGCGCCTTCCAGGCGACCTTGCCGGAGAGGAACTCGATGCAGATCGGCTCGTGGTTGTACTTGTGGCCCTTCGCCGAGTAGATGTAGTCGCCAACCAGCACGACACCGCCGTGGATGTTCTCGAAGGTCCGCGGGCCAAGGAAGTAGACCTCCTTGGGCTCGATGCCGGCGCCGGCCTTCGTGAGCTTGAGCAGCACGGCGCCGGTGCTGTAGGAGGTGGTGCAGAAGACGTAGTCGCCGCGGACGACGGGGGTGGGGCAGTTGGCCGTAGAGTTGGCGATGCGATTGTAGTGCCACAGGAGCTTCCCGTCACGGGCGCGGACGCCGATGAGGCCCTTGCCGACGAGTTGGACGTACTGGCGGACGCCACAGGCCTCGGACACCATGGCCGAGGCGTAGGCCGCGCCGTCCCGGCCCCGCGAGCCGAGATCCGGCACCGCGCAGGCCCACGCGGGCTTGCCCGTCCGCTTGTCGAGCGCGGCCAGCATGGCCCGCTGGCTGCCGGGCGTGCAGATGACCCTGCTGCCGTCGATGAGCGGCGACTCGCTGAACTTCCACATCGTGCTCATCTTGCCGCCGAAGTCCTTCGGGAAGTTCCGCTGCCAGCGGATCCTGCCCGAGGCGGCCGACAGGCAGGTGATGTTGCCGTGGGGGCCGACGGTGTAGACCAGGTCGCCGTCCACGGTCGGCGTGCAGCGGGGCCCGCCGCTGCGATGGCTGCTGCCGACGCGGGTGGCCCACACCGGCTTGCGGGTCCTCAGGTCGTAGCAGAGGGCGTACTGCGCCTCGTTGCGGCCGCTGCCGCCGGACGGGCGGCGGTCGCCCATGGTATAGAGTCGGAGCTTGGCGATGGCGACCGAGGCGTAGCCGCGGCCGAGCCCCCGGATCGTCCACTGGAGCTTCGGCCCGCCCTCAGGCCATTCGGTCAGCAGGCCCTTGTCCGTGCACAGGGCATCGCGCTTCGGCCCGCGCCACTGCGGCCACTCGGTCGCGCCGCCGGCACAGGCGGTAGCGGCGGCCACCGCGACCACGACCGACAGACAGATCCGACGCATCGGCGCTCTCCTCTCTGCTCAGTGCCGTTGTCCCACGCCGCTGCTCGGCGGGAGCCTCGCCCTCCCAGATCACGCATCACGCATCACGCATCACGCATCACTTCCCCTTGACATCATAGCACAGGAGCACGTGGCCGTGGCGGATGTAGAGCCGGCCGCCCGCGATCACGGGATGCGCCCAGTGCTGGCCGGAGCCCTGAGTGATCTTGAACGAGCTGACGACCCGGAAGCCCTCGGGCGTGCACTCGACGAGCCCGACGGTCCCGCCCTTCTCCTCGTAGCAGATGAGCCTGCCGTCGGCGAACAGGATCGAGCCCTTGTTCAGCCAGCGGGTGTCGTAGCGGGCCTTGCCCGTCTTCCAGTCGAGGCACACCCAGTTCCCCGTGCGGTTGCCGTGCCAGCTCGAGCCGTAGATGTGGCCGTCCACGAGCACGACGCCGCCGTGGTGGGTGTCGAGTGCCTGGTCCTTCCACAGGATCTCGCACTGCTCGCCGTCGTCGCTCAGCTTCATCATCACGCCGCCGGCGTCGTAGCCGCTCGTGATGTAGACCTGGTTGTCGTGGTAGAGCGGCGTGTTGATGTGTGCCTGGCACTGGCCGCGGTAGGGGTGCTTCCACAGCACCTTGCCGTCGGTGCTGCGCACCCCGATGATGTGGCTGTCGGTCATGGTGACGATGAGGCTCTTGCGGTCGTCCTCGATGAGCAGGGGCGAGGTGTAGGCCGACTTGTCGCCGATGCCCTGGCTCTTCCAGAGGGTCTCGCCGGTCAGCTTGTCGAGCGCGACCATCGTCGCCTCCGGGCCGCCGGGCGTCACGATGACCTTCTCGCGCACGATCAGCGGCGATTCGGCGACCCCCCAGGTGATCTGGCGGCCGCCGAACTTCGCGAAGGTGTCCACCGCCCACTGCCGGTCGCCCGTCGCGGCGTCGTAGCACGCGGCCAGGCCCATCGTGCTCATGAGGTAGAGGCGGCCGCCGTCCACCGTCGGCGTCGTCCGCGTGCTGGGCGGGAACTTGCGGAACTCCGGGCCGTACTTCTGCTTCCAGCGCAGCTTCCCGTCGAGGTCGAGCGCATAGAGCCAGCCGTCCTTGCCGTCCATGCCGGTCGTGTAGATCGTGCCTTTGGCGATCGAGACGGTCGAGAAGCCCTTTCCGAGGTTCTCGCTCGCCGTCCACAGCAGCTTGGGGCCGCCCTTGGGCCACGTCTTGAGCAGGCCCGTCTCGGTGCACTTGCCGTCGCGGTTCGGCCCCAGCCACTGGGGCCAGTCGCCCGCCGAGCAGGGGAGGGCGAGGGCGAGCCCCATCCACACGACACCGGGCGTCAGGGAACTACGAAGCATCAAGCGATCTCCTGCATCAGAAGCGCCGGGGGGCGCCACGCCCGCCGGCTTGTGTGGCCCGGCCCGGGCACACGGGGTCTCACCGCCGCTTCCTGCGGCCGATCACCGTCCTGACGATGGCCTCGAAGTCGCGGACGTCGAGCAGGCCCTTGCGGCGGAGCGCCTCGTCCTTGACGGCCACGAGGATGGCCATGAGCTGCTCGGCATCGGCCTCGTCCGCGCGGCCGATGATCTCCATGTAGTGGCGGACCGTGTCCAGCCCGCTCTTCTTGCCGATGAGCACCTTCGGCTCCGGCTGGCCCACCAGGCTCCACAGGTAGGGGAACAGCTCGAGCGCGTGCTTGCGCCCGCAGTTGCGCAGCCAGCTCACGATGATCCCGCTCTCGACCTCGTAGACGCGGTCGCCCACGATCGCCGCGTTGCTCGGCATCGCCACCCCCGCGATCTGCTGCACCAGCTTCGACAGCCCGTAGAGCTTCTCGTACCGGATGCGCGTCTTCGCCCCGTACATCGTCTTCAGCGCGACGGCCACCTCCTCGAGCGACGCGTTCCCGCACCGCTCGCCCACCCCGCTCACCGTCACGTGCGCCACCTCGCAGCCCGCCGCCAGCGCCAGCAGCGTGTTCGCCGTCGCACACCCGAAGTCGTCGTGGAAGTGCGTCTCCAGCGGCACGCGGATCCGCTCCCGCACCTTGCGCACCAGGAAGCTCATGGCGCTCGGCGACAGCCCGCCGAACGTGTCCACCAGCGCCAGGGCGTCCATGTGGCCCTCGGTCGCGATCCTCTCGATGGTGGCCAGGAACCAGTCGATGCCCGAGCGACTCGCGTCGATCGGGAAAAACACCGTGTAGAGCCCGTGCGCGTGGGCGAACGACGTCGCCTCGATCGCCAGGTCGAGAGCCTTGTCCAGCGGCCACTGGTAGGCGTGGCGGATCAGGTGCTCGCTGCACGGGATCTCGACCACGATCCCGTCCACCCCCGTGTCCAGCGCCCGCTTGACATCGGGCACCATGCAGCGGGCGAACGAGAAGATCTTCGGCCCGAGCTTCGCCTTCACGATGGCCTTGATGGCCGCCGCGTCCTGCCTGCTCACGACCGGCATGCCCGCCTCGATGCGGTCCACCCCCGCCTCCGCCAGCGCCTCGGCGATGCGCACCTTGTCCCGCTTGCGGAAGCACAGCCCGCTCTGCTGCTCCCCGTCGCGCAGCGTAATGTCGTGGAACGCCACACGCTTCGGCAGGTCGAACCCCGCGGTCACCTCGTCGGCATAGTCCCACGGGCTGACGAAATAGTCCTTCCCCTTCCACGGCCGTTTCGCCACGGGCTCGCTCCTTCTCGCCGCTCGTGGATCCCAATCACCTGTTCCAGAATGCCCGACTCGCCAGCGCCAGGCTCCTGCCGAATCGCCGTCCGCTGGTCGCCGACCGGCCTCGCGCCTCACGTGCCGTTCGGGGGAGCCTCGGCCTCCCACACCGTCTCGATCGCGCGCCATCCTGAACCGAGTCGACGGCCACGAGGGCCGTCACCACGGCTGATTGTAGGCAACGGGGCCGCGCCTGTCAAAGCGAACCGCCTGGGACACACGACCCCGCTTGCACCAGGCAGGACATGGGGACTGGGCCTTGGGTCGGAGGCTTCTCACGCTGTCTGCGGCCCCAGACCGGTGGCACAGGCTTCCAGCCTGTGGGCCACGGGCAGGATGCCCGTGCCACG
>CBFDBL010000076.1:0-14382 GCA_965603035.1 uncultured bacterium | reverse complement strand
GGTGTGGTCGGCGGGCTGTTCCACATGCTCAACAACGCCATCTACAAGTGCTGCCTGTTCCTGATGGCGGGCTCGGTGCTTCACCGCACGGGCACGAGCAAGCTCGAGAAGCTCAGCGGCCTGGCCCGCGCGATGCCGCTGACGTTCCTCGCGGGGGTGGTGGCGGCGCTGGCCATCTCGGGCGTGCCGCCGCTCAACGGCTTCGCGTCGAAGTGGATGGTCTACCAGGGCATCCTGGCCACGGGCTCGAAGCTGGCGCCGCTGCTGCTCATCGCCGCCGTGTTCGGCAGCGCGCTCACCCTGGCCTCGTTCGTCAAGGTCATCCACTCGGTCTTCTTCGGGCGGCCGTCGGACGCGGTGGTGGCGGCGAAGCCGCGGGAGGCGCCGCTGGCCATGGTCGCGCCCATGGTCGTGCTGGCGGTACTGTGCATCCTCTTCGGCGTCTTCACCTGGGTGCCGGTGGACCCGTGGATCGCGCCGTCGGTGGCCGAGCTCGACGCCGGGCTCTTCCCGGCGCAGGAGACCCTCGCCGAGACGCTGGGCATCTGGTACGGCAGCTCGTCGCAGGCCACGGTGCTGCTGCTCGCCGGCCTGATCCTCGGCGCCGTCTTCTACCTGATCGGCCGCATCGGCCAGGCGCGGGTCGCCCGCTCCTTCGTCGGCGGCGAGCTCGCCGGCACCGACGACTACCGCGTGCCCGGCACCGGCTTCTACGAGACCGTGCGCCAGCTCCCGCTGCTCGGCGGGATCTACCGCGATGCCGATGCCGAGGCCTACGACGTCTACCGCCTCGGCGGCCGCTACGGCAACACCGTGGTCCAGCATCTGCGCAGCATCCACACCGGCGTGCTCGCCGTCTACGTCGGCTGGTGCCTCCTCGGCCTGGCTCTGGTGTTGCTCTACCTGTTGCCCCTGTGAGGACACGACGCGGGGCAGAGACGCCCCGGCGACAACTCCTGGAACCGTGGAGTAGTGCGATGGACCCGATCACGATGCTCTACTTCCTGATCTCGTTCATGATCGTCGCGGCGATCGTGGCCGTCGAGGCCCGCGACCTGCTCTCGACGGTGATCTCGGTGAGCGCCGCGGGCGCGGGCCTGTCGATCGTGTTCCTGCTCCTCGGCGCGCCCGACCTGGCGATCACCCAGGTCGTCGTCGAGGTGCTGTGCCTCGTCATCCTCATCCGGGCCGTGGTCACCCGCAAGGACGTGACCTTCGACGCGCGGCCCAACCCCTTCGCGGTCGCCTGTGGCCTGGTGTTCGCCGCCTTGCTCGTGGCGGCCTGCTACTACGCCTTCGTCGGGCTGGCGCCCTTCGGCTCGCCGAAGCTGACCATGGCGGGACCCTACCTGCTCGAGAGCTTCAAGCGGACGGGCGCGGCCAACGTCGTCATGGGGGTGCTGCTCGACTTCCGGGCCTACGACACCCTCGGCGAGGCCACCGTCATCTTCACCTCGATCATCGGCGCCTACGTGCTGCTGCGCCACGTCGGACGAAAGCCCCCGGGGGCCGAGGAGCCGGCCGCCGACTAGACCCTGGTTCGGAGAGAGTTCCATGCGGGGCATGTCGCCTATCGTCAAGACCGTGACGGCGCTCGTCTCGGCCTTCATCCTGCTCTTCGGCATCTACACCGTGCTCTACGGCCACCTGACGCCGGGCGGCGGGTTCGCCGGCGGGGTGATCCTCGCCTGCTGCTTCATCCTGATGGTCCTGGCGTTCGGCAAGGGGTTCGTCGACGGCATCGTGGACGAGCGCACGCCCTACTGGTGCGACTGCCTGGGCGCGCTGGGGTTCCTGCTCATCGCGCTGCTCGGCTACAGCGGGGGCGTGTTCTTCTACAACAAGCTGGTCCCCGACGCTGCCCACGCGGGCGCGGCGGTGGCGGGGACCCACCACCTGTTCAGCGGCGGCATCATCCTGCCGTGCAACATCGCGATCGGGGTGAAGGTCGCGGCCTGCCTGTTCGGCGTCTTCGCGGTCCTATCGGTCTTCCGCGCGGCCGGGCGCGGGCACACGGAGGGCTGAGATGCGAGGCATGAGCCTTATTGTGAAGACGGTCACGGCGCTCGTCTCGGCGTTCGTGCTGCTCTACGGCGTGCAGGTCGTGCTCTACGGCCACAGCTCGCCGGGCGGCGGGTTCGCCGGCGGGGTGATCCTGGCCTGCTGCTTCATCCTGATGCTGCTGGCCTTCGGCAAGGAGTTCGTGGATCACCTGCTGGGCGAGCGAGCGGCGGCCGTGTGCGGCAGCGCGGGGGCCTTGGCGTTCCTGAGCGTGGCGCTGCTGGGGTACACGGTGGGCCGGTTCTTCTCGAACTTCCTGGTGCCGGCGGCGCAGTCGCACGGCGGGACGATCCTGGCGTGCGATGCGGCCATCGCCGTGATGGTGGCCGGCAGCCTGTATGGCGTGTTTGCGGCGTTCTCCGCGTTCCGACCCGAGGATTGAGGCCCATGATCCCCTACCTGCTGGCGATGGTGCTCCTGGCGATTGGCGTCTACGCCGTGACCTGCAAGCGCAACCTCATCAAGGTGATCATCGGCGTGATGATCGCCGAGTACGCCGTCAACCTGTTCCTCATCCTGCTGGGCTACCGCGCCGGCGGCGGCGCGCCCATCCTCACGAAGGGCCAGGAGGGCGACATCGCGGCCTTCGCCGCAGGGTCCGTGGACCCGCTGCCCCAGGCGCTCATCCTCACCAGCATCGTCATCGGGCTCGGCCTCGTGGCCCTCATGGCCGCCATGGCCATCCGCCTGCACGAGAAGTACGGGACCTTCGACACGTCCGAGATGAAGAAGCTCCAAGGCTAGGCAGGGACCCACGCAATGGACAACATGCTTCCGCTCATGGTCGCGCTTCCCCTCGCCGCGGCGTTCGTCATGCCGCTGCTCGAGAAGCTCCACGAGCCCGAGTGGCTCATCGACCTCATCGCCACCCTCCTGGGCGCCGTCCTGCTCGGCCTCTCCATCCACTTCATCCGCGCGCCCGCGCAGATCGTCTACTGGATGGGCGGCTGGGCGCCCGAGGGCGGCGTGGTCGGCATCGCGCTCGTCTGCGACGGCCTCACGCGCCTCATGCTGCTGACCATCAACCTCGTGGCGCTCGTCGCCGTGCTCTTCTCGCTCCGCTACATGCAGCGCTACACGACCAAGGGCTTCTACTTCTGCCTCTTCTTCCTCATGGTCGCCGGGATGAACGGCGTGGCGCTGGCGGGCGACATGTTCAACCTGTTCGTCTTCATCGAGGTCGCGGCCATCTCGTCCTACGCGCTCGTGGCCTACGGGGTCGAGAGCGAGGAGCTCGAGGCCTCGTTCAAGTACCTCGTGCTCGGCAGCCTCGCCTCCACGTTCGTCCTCTTCGGCGTCGCCATCCTCTACAACCTGACGGGCACGCTGAACATGGCGCAGATCCGCGCGCAGATGCCGGCGCTGGCGGGCAACCGGGCGCTCTACGTGGCCGCCGGCTTCTTCGTCATGGGGCTGGGCATGAAGGCCGCCATGGTGCCCTTCCACGCCTGGCTGCCCGACGCGCACCCCTCGGCGCCCGCGCCCATCTCGGCCATGCTCTCGGGGGTGCTCATCAAGGCGCTCGGGGTCTACGCCCTCGCGCGCATCTTCTTCAGCGTGCTCGGGCCCACCGCCGAGTACGCCACCGTCCTGATGGCCATCGGCGGCCTGTCGATGCTCGTCGGCGTCCTGCTGGCGGTGGGGCAGTGGGACTTCAAGCGCCTGCTGGCCTACCACTCGATCAGCCAGATGGGCTACGTGGTGCTGGCGCTGGGCATCGGCGGGGCCGTGGTCGCCCGGGGCGGCTCGACGACCGTCGCCGGGCTCGCCGTCTTCGGCGGGCTCTTCCACCTGTTCAACCACGCCGCCTTCAAGAGCCTGCTGTTCCTGTGCTCGGGCGCCACGGAGTACGCCACGGGCACGCGGCAGCTCAAGGAGCTGGGCGGCCTCGCCCACCGCATGCCGGTCACCAGCGCCTGCTGCCGCATCGCCTCGCTGTCGATCGCCGGCGTGCCCCCGTTCAACGGCTTCTGGAGCAAGCTGATCATCATCGCCGCGGCCGTGCTGGCCGGCTACTACGGGCTCGCCGCTCTCGCCACGCTCGTCGCCTTCCTCACCCTCGTGTCGTTCGTCAAGGTCCAGCGCTACGTCATCGGCGGCGAGCTGCCCGCCCGGCACGCCAGGGTCCGCGAGGTGCCCTTCTCGATGTGCCTCGCCATGGTGCTCCTCGCCGTCGTCTGCGTCGGCGCCGGCCTGCTGTGCCCCGTCCTGATGACAGGCGACGGCGTCGCCTTCCTCGACCAGGCGGCCGAAGCCATCGTGCCCGTCGCCGAGGGCGCGAAGACCGTCGTGCTCGGCCAGTGAGGACAGACTGGATGCATGGATGGGTGGATGACTGGATGAATGGGGGAGCGGAGGCCCGCAGCGGGCCCTCCGCCTCGGCCCGTCCACTCGGTTGCCAGGAGACCGCGCCGTGAAAAAGATCGCCTTCTTCTTCCTGCTCATGCTCACCTGGCTGCTGCTGACCTGGTCGGTGCACATCCAGGACATCGCCGCCGGCCTCGTGTTCAGCCTGCTGCTGGCCGCGGCCCTCGGGAAGATGTACCCCGACCCGCCCGAGCGGCTGCTCGATGTCCGCCGCTGGTTCTGGTTCGCGCTCTACGTCCCCTACTTCATCTACTACTGCATCAAGGCCAATCTCGACGTCGCATACCGCGTGCTCCACCCCGACGTGCCCATCCGCCCAGGCATCGTGAGGGTCCGCACCGAGCTGACCAGCGACCTCGCCAAGACGTTCCTCGCCAACTCCATCACCCTGACGCCAGGCACCCTGACGGTCGACATCGACGGTCAGGACTTCTACGTGCACTGGATCAACATCACGAGCGACGACCCGGAGCAGCAGACCGAGACGATCATCCGGCGCTTCGAGCGCATGCTCAAGGAGATCTTCGAATGACGTTCCTCGACTGGGCGCTCGTCGCCCTGCTGCTGTCGAGCTTCCTGTGCCTCTACCGCATCGGCCGCGGCCCGACGGCGCCCGACCGGGCCGTGGCGCTCGACATCCTGGGCACCCTGATCGTCGGCTTCTGCTGCATCTACGGCGTGATGCGCGACCGCGACTTCTACATGAACATCGCCATGGCCTGGGCCCTGCTGAGCTTCATCGGCACCATCGCCCTCGCCAAGTACCTGGAAGGACGGACCTTCGATGATTAGCACGTCCGCCGCCATCCTCATCGGGATCGGTCTCGCCTTCGACCTGTTCGGCGCCATCGGCCTCGTGCGGCTGCCCGACGTCTACAACCGCGTGCAGGCGGCCACCAAGTGCGTGACCCTGGGCACGTGCTTCATCCTCATCGGCGTGTTCGTCCAGGCGGGAGTCTCGGCGCTCGGCGTCAAGGCCCTGCTGTGCGCCCTGTGCGTCGTTCTCACCGCCCCCGTCGGCGCCCACGCGATCGCGCGGGGCGCCCACATCTCCGGCGTCCGCCTCTGGGAGGGGAGCGTGGCGGACAAGTACCAGGAGAAGCGGCTCAGCGAGGAATCCTGACCTTGACACAATGCCCGCAAAACGCCGCACCGAGCCTGCGAATGGGGCCGAACGTGAGCCCCAAGGCGAGCGTTCGGCCCCATTCCGTCGGGGGCCACCGCAGCGCGCGGGGCACTTGTCGGAGGATGCAGTCCGAACCCTGCCCTTGGGCAGGCTTCGGACTTCATGTAGGCTCGGCGCGGCGTTTTGCAGGGTGTCGTGACGGCGTATCCCGCAAAGGACTCTGACCATGCGCAAGCCCAAGCTCCGCGAGCTCGGCGAGGCCATCAAGGCCGTCTTCAAGGGCCCCTACACCCACCCCTTCCCCGCGCAGCCCTCGCCCGCGCCCGAGGCCTACCGCGGGCAGGGGCAGTTCGACGCCGACGAGTGCGTCGCCTGCGGCGGCTGCGCGCGCGTCTGCCCCGCCGGCGCCATCGACGTCGTCGATCGCCCCGACGAGACCCCGCCCATGCGCGCCATCGTCCGCCACGACGACCGCTGCATCTTCTGCGGAGCCTGCGAGGAGTACTGCCTCACCGGCAAGGGCGTCCACCTCACCACCACCTACGACCTCGCCACGCTCGACCGCGCGACCTCCACCGTCTCCATCGACAAGGAGCTCGCCCTCTGCGAGGTCTGCGGCGCCGTCATCTCCGCCAAGGCACACCTCCAGTGGGTCGCGCGCAAGCTCGGCGCCAAGCGCTTCGCCAACCCCACGCTCATCCTCAGCGCCGAGGGTGCCCTCGAGCTCGTCGGCCCCGAGTCCGCGCGACGGCCCGACGTCCCCATCGGCCGCAGCGACATCGTCCGTGTCCTCTGCCCCAAGTGCCGCCGAGCCGTCGTCGTCTCCGAGCTCTGGGGCTAGCAGCCCGCCTGGCGCACGCCATCATGACCGACCCCCTCGCCCCCGACCTCCGCGCCGCGTGCCCACTCCCGCTCACCGTCGTCGGCGTCGGCAACTCCCTGCGCGGCGACGACGGCTTCGGGCCCGCCGTGCTCGCCGCGCTGCCCCCCCTCGGCCGCATCACCTGCCTCGACACCGGCATGGTGCCCGAGAACTGGCTCGGCCCCATCGCCCGCTCCCAGCCCGCCGCCATCCTCATCCTCGACGCCGCCGACCTCGACCAGCCGCCCGGCTCCCTCGCACTCCTGGCCCCCGACGCCCTCGAAGCCGCCGCCGGCTTCACCCACGGCATCCCCCTCGGCTTCTTCCTCGAGCTTCTCGCCCAGCGCTGCGACGCCCCGGCCCGCGTCCTCGCGGCGCGGCCCCAGTCCGTCGCCCTGGGCGCCGAGCTGTCCGCGCCCATGCGCGCCGCCGTCGCGCGCGCCGCGGCCCTCGTCCGGGGACTGGCGGAACAGCCGTGAGGCGCCAGCAGTCGGGAGAACACGTGACCCGGCGGCCGCTTGCCGCGCTCCCCTCGCTGCCGACTGCCGACCTCCCGCTCCATCCTGCCCGCACACCGTCGCTCGAGTGAAGAAGGCTCCGGGCCGCCCATCTGCTTGATCTACCCCGCACTATGCCGTAGAACATCCGGCGCACAGCGAGTCGAAAGGAGAGCGCGATGATCACCGCCCGCGACGTCGTGGACCGCATCCAGCAGCACGTCGGCTGCGAGTGGAGCGAGAAGACGGTCGACACCTTCAAGGCAGGGGACCCCGACGCGGCGGTGACCGGCGTGGCGACGACGTTCCTCGCCACCCTCGACGTCCTGCGGCGCGCCGCGGGCGACGGCCTGAGCTTCGTGATCACCCACGAGCCGACCTTCTACCACCATCTCGAGGACACCTCGGCGCTGGGCGACGACCCCGTGCTGGGGGCCAAGCGGGCCTTCATCGAGGAGCGCGGGCTGGTGGTATGGCGCTTCCACGACCACTGGCATCGCCGGCGGCCCGACGGCATCCTCGAGGGGATGGCCGCGGCGCTGGGCTGGGGTGGCCGCGAGCGTGCGGACGGTGCCCCGTGCTACGAGCTGCCCGAGACGACGGTCGGAGAGCTGGCGGCCCAGATGGCCGCGACGCTCGGCGCCCATGGCGTCCGGGTCGTTGGCGACCCGGCGATGCGCACCACCAAGGTCGGCCTCTGCCCGGGCGCCGCACCGTCGGCGCTGCACTACAGGATGCTCCAGAGCGACGACGTCGAGACCCTGGTCGCCGGCGAGGCGCGCGAGTGGGAGACGGTCGAGTACGTGCGCGACGCCGCGGCGGCCGGCCTGCGCAAGGCCCTGATCCTGCTCGGCCACGCGGCCTCCGAGGAGGCGGGGATGGAGTTCCTGGCCCGCTGGCTGGCCGGCTTCGTCGACGAGGTGCCCATCCGGTTTCTCCCGGCCGGCGACCCCTTCGCGCCTCGTTGCGCGCCCTGAGCCTCGTGTGCTAAGCTCTTGAGGCCAGCCACCCGGCACCACGCCTGCAAGGAGGGAGAGCCATGGTGCACCGCGACTTCGGCTCCACCGGCTGGGCCACGTCCGCCGTCGGCCTGGGCACGTGGAACATCGGGAACCAGTGGGGCGAGATGGACGACGCGACCGCCTGGCGCATCGTCCGCACGGCCTTCGACTGCGGCATGACCCTCTTCGACGCCGCCGAGAGCTACGGCATCCCCAACGGCACGAGTGAGGAGCGGCTCGGCCTCGCGCTTGCCGGCATCCGCCACCGCGTGCTGCTCGTCACGAAGATCGGCCACTGGGGCCAGCGCACCGGCCAGGGCGTGCCGCACACGACGCCCGACATGATCCGCCTGTGCGCCCACGCCTGCCTGCACCGGCTACGCACCGAGTGGGTGGACGCGATGCTCTGCCACGAGGGCGACATCGAGGACCCCAGCGCGTTCATCGAGGCCTTCGAGACCCTCAAGCAGCGGGGCCGCATCCGCGCCTACGGCATCAGCACCGACCGGCTCGACGTGCTCCGGCGCTTCCACGAGACGTCGCCCGCCGGCTGCGCCGCCGTCGAGGTGGACTACTCGCTGCTCAACCTCGCCCCCGAGCCCGAGCTGCTGCCCTACTGCCAGGCCCAGGGCATCGCCGTCATCGTCCGCGGCCCGCTCCACCGCGGCCTGCTCAGCGGCAGGCACACCGCCGACACCCGCTTCACCGACAGCGTCCGCGCCCGCTGGCACGAGAGCGAGAAGGGCCAGGCCGCCTTCGTCGAGAAGATCGCACGCGTCGAGAAGCTCAAGGCCGCCCTCGAGCCAGGCGAGGACATGGCTGCCCTCGCCGTCCGCTACACCTTCTCGCACCCCGCCGTCGCCGTCACCATCCCGGGCGCGACCCGGCCCGAGCAGGCCGCCGCCAACGCCGCCGCCGGCGAGCGCGAGTTGACCGCCGAGGAGAAGCGCCGCCTGGTGCACGCCCTCACCTGACCCGGCGGCGCTGCCACTCGAAAATGGAGGGGACGCGATGGGAGGGGCGAGGCGCGTCGGCGGCGTACGGGGCGAAGGCGTTGCCCTTCGCAGCCAGCGGCTGACCGCTCCCCACGACGAGCTTGCCGTTCCCACCGTAGACGCGGTTGCCGAGCAGCTCGACGCCGACGCAGTCGGCCGTGGCGAGGTGGATGGCCGGCTGGCTCGCCTTGGCGAGCGCGAACGCGTTGCCGCGGATGATGTGGTCGAAGGAGCAGGTGCGGTCGAGATGATACGTGCCCTTGCCGAGCACCAGCGCCCCCCCGCCTCGTTGCGCCACGGCTTGGGCTCCCTTCTCGACGGCGGCGCTGTCGTCGCGGTCGTCGTCCGCCTTGCCGCCGAAGGCCTCGACCCGGGCCAGGTCGGGGACATCGGGGATGCCGCTCGGCACGCCGGCGTAGCGCCAGTCGGGGTAGACGATGCCGTCTGGCCCCACCACGTCTGCCGCCGTGAGGCGATGCCTCTCCTCGGGCTTGATCTTGTAGCTCGGCTCCCACGGCGGCTTCGGCGGCTCGCCGGCCGATGCCGCGGCGGCGATCGCGAGCAGCCCGATCGCCCATCGCGTGACGCTGTCCATCGCGTCTCCTCTCGCTGTGAGCTCAGCGGAACGCTTCGCCTCCCGCAAGCGGCCCTGCGCGCAGGTTGCGCCGCGCAGCGCGCGGCGCTAGACTCGCCCGGCACGCTGACCTGTAGGAGAGAGACGATGGCGATGCCTGTACTGCCGACGATGGCGCTTGTTGCTGCGTTGGTCCCGCTTGCAGCATCGGCGGAGGCGACGAAGGCGACGCCCATCCGTGCGGGCGGCGAGCTGCTGCTCTTCGACGCCGCGCGCCACGACCCGGCGCTCATCCGCCACTACACCGCGCGGTGGCAGAAGGGCAGCAACCTCGTGCCCGTCGGCCGGCCCGTCGAGCGGGACGGCGAGCGATGGGTCGAGATCGCCTATGAGGGCACGACGGGCACGGCGTGCTCGACCACGTTCTTCGAGCCCATGCCGCCGTGTCTCGCGGGCCGGCGTTACGGCGGCGTGACGGTGACCATCGACTGCGATCGCGACGACTACCCGCGCATCAGCGTCGCGGCCCACTTCTCCGACCAGACCCAGCTCACCCGCGCGCTGACGCTGGACCGCGGGCGTCACGACTACGCGATCGCGAGCGGCTTCCGCCGCGCCGATTTCCCGCCGCGGTGGGACCTGCTCGACTGGGTGTGGCTCAGCGCGCGGGCCGACGGGGAGGGCAACGACTTGGTCTTCCGCCTCCGCCGCATCGCCATGCGCATCGGGGAGGCGAAGCCCGAACCCCGCACCCGCGCGGCCGACCTCTTCGGCCACCACCCCCTGACGCCCGAGCCCAAGACCGTCACCTGGCGCGAGGGCGTATTCTCCGCGCGCGCGTGCACGACGCTCTACCTCGCGCCCGACGCCTCGGAGCGGACGAGCACCACCGCCCGGCTCTTCGCCGAGCGCTTCCACGCCTACACGGGGCGGCGGCTGAAGCTGGAGCGTGTAGGCGACACGACGCCCGCCTCGGGCATCGTGCTGAGAGTCGTGCCGCCGACGGGCCCCGAGCCGCGGCGCGGCGAGAGCTACACCCTGAGCGTCGAGCCACGGCGCGTGACGATCGCCGCCCCGGACGACGCGGGGCTCTTCTACGGCACAGTCACCTTCTTCCAGTTCGTGGCCGGCTCGATGCGGATCACCGAGGACATGGCGGTGCCGTGCGTCGAGATCGTGGACTGGCCCGACACCCCGCGCCGCCTCGCCCGCCTCGAGCACCCGCATCAGTTCCGCGACCGCCCCGTCCGCGAGAACCGCGGGATCGAGTTCCTGATGGAGTGGACCGACCGCTTCGTGGCGGGGAACAAGCTCAACGTCCTCTTCATCGACCTATCGGCCCTGATGCGCCACAAGCGGCGGCCCGAGTTCGGCGGCTCCGAGCGCATCTACTCACTCGACGACCTGCGCCGCTTCGGCGAGTTCTGTCGCGAGCGGTTCGTGGACCTGTGTCCCGCCTGGCAGGTGGGCGGCCACGCCGCGTGGTGGGAGCTCGTCGGCTACCACCCCGAGCTCCGCGAGAAAGGCTGGCAGAGCCAGGCCGACGTCACCCACCCCGACCACGACCCGATCCTGCGCGACTGCATGCTCGACGCGATCGAGGCCCTGCGGCCGAAGTACGTCTCGCCCAAGAGCGACGAGTGGTGGCACAAGCGGCGGGCCGGCGAGACCCCCGCGCCGCTCCTGCGCGGCAAGACCCGCGCCCAGGCCTTCCTCGACCTCCACGTGTGGCTCGACCGCTGGCTCCGCGAGCGCGGCATCACCATGCTCGTGTTCCACGACATGCTGACGCCGTACCACAACGGCAAGCGTTACGACCTCTATCGCACGATCGACCGCTTCCCGAAGGATGCCATCGTCCAGCTCTGGAGCGGCCGCGATGCCGAGCGCGACCTCCGCTGGTTCACGAGCCGCGGCTTCGCCGTGTGGACGAACGGCACGGGCTTCGTGCCGCTCGACGCGGCGACGCGTGGGCTCGTGGCCGGCTACGGCAAGGGGCTCTACTCGTTCGGCGGCTCGCGGGCGGGCCTGCTCGACCGATTCAGCCCCCTCTACTCGATGGCCAGTCTCATCCACAGCGCCGACTATGCCTGGAACCTCTCGCGGCGCGAGGGCGAGACCCTCGACCACGAACGGCTCACCGTCTTGCGCCACCTGCTCGCCGTCCGCCCCAATCCCCACGCCGGCCCCATCGTGTCGCCCATCGACCTCGACCCCAGCCTGACCCATGCATTCGCCGACTTCCTCAAGCAGGCCAAGCCCACGGCCTACAAGGGGCACGCCCAGCCCGTCGCCCTGCCCGCTGGTGTCCGCGATGTCGGCTTCATCCCCACGCGGGTCGCGTCCGCCCAGGGGCGGGACTGCATTGTCCTGCGGAAGGGGAGCGAGGCCGTGACGCTGCCCGTGCGGGGCCGCTACGCCTCCCTCATCTTCCTCCACACGGCATTCGTCCACGACCCGAAGGACCCCGGCATCGCGGGGGCCAAGGCGCGGCGCTGGATGTACGGATGGCCCTGCGGAGAGTACGTGGTGCACTGGGACGACGGCTCCCAGGCCGTCCTGCCCGTGCGGCTCACCTACAACGTCAAGCGGCTCGACACGAGCGCGCGAAACCGCGCGACGAACGACAACCGTTTCGTGTGGAGCGTGCCCGACGCCGCGGGCGACCCCATGCACCTCTATCAGTGGGAGTGGGTGAACCCGAAGCCCGATCGCGACATCGTGCGGCTCGTCGCCCGCCACGACGGCGAGCTGGACGTCGCCCTCATCCTCCTGGCCATCACTGGGCGCTCGGCGCGGGCCAGGTAGCGCAGGCTCCAGCTACTTCTCCTGGACGTCGTAGCAGTGGAGGAAGTCGTCGTGGCGGACGTAGAGCCGGCCATTGCAGACGACGGGGTGGGCCCAGGTGGGGCCGCGGCCGCCCTTGGGCACGGTGAATTGGCTGACGGGCCGGTAGCGGCCCGGGTCGGGCTGGATGAGGGCGACGCCCCGCTTGTGGTTGAGCGCGTAGATCATCCCGTCCGCGTAGGTCGGCGAGACGCGGCCGATGCCCTTCGCCGTGTGCGTCTGCTTGCCGGTCATGAACTCCAGGCAGATCCAGGGCCCCCGGAGCAGGCGGGTGCGGGCGCAGCCGTAGAGATGCCCGTCGATGAGCAGGACCCCGCCGTGCTGGTTGTCCATCTTGCCCGTGGACCAGACCTTCTCGACGGACGCCGTCTGCCCCTCCACGGTGAGCTTGAAGAGCCGCGAGCCGGTGGCGAGCGTCGAGATGAAGAGATGCCCGTCGTGGAAGATCGGCATGGTGATGTTCTCGTCGAACCACGTCTTGTGCCGCACCTTGCACAGCAGCTTGCCCGTCTCGGCGTGGACGCCGACCAGCGACCGGGCCATCAGCGTCACGATCAGGCGAAGGCCCTCGTGCTCGACCAGGAGCGGCGAGCAGTAGCCCGGCTTGTCGCCGATCCCCTCGCACACCCACACGGTCTCGCCCGTTCGTTTGTCGAGGGCGACCAGGCCCGCCTTCTCGCCGCCGGGCGTGCAGATCACGCGGCCGCCGTCCACGAGTAGCGACTCGGCCAGCCCCCACTTGGGCACGCCGCCGTCGAAGCGCTCGAGGGTGTTGAAGCCCCAGACCTGCCTGCCCGTCGCCGCCTCCAGGCACACGAGGTCGCCGACGGAGTTCTGGTTGTAGACGGCGTTGCCGTCGAGGGTGGGCGTGCTGCGGGTGCCCGAGTACTGGTGGCGGTCGGCGGGGCCGTTCTTCGCCGTCCAGAGCGTCTTGCCATCGAGGCCGAGGGCGGTGATGACCGTCTCCGCTCCGATGTTGCCCGTCGTGTAGATCAGCCCCCCTGCGATGGCCACGGTCGAGAAGCCGCGGCCGATGCCCTTCGCCGTCCACAGCCGCTTCGGCCCGCCCTCGGGCCACTGCCTCAGGAGGCCTGTCTCGCCCGACCTGTTGTCGCGGCGCGGCCCGTGGAACTGCGGCCAGTCGGCCGCGAGAGTCGCGCCAGCCTGAAGGGCCGCCGCGGCCAGCCATACCAGTGTCGCTCGCATCACGGTCATATCTCCGATATCCCCGGCGGCCATTCTACGGCCTGGGGGGCGCTTCCTGCAACGGCGGGCAGGGAACTTCCCGGCTCGACTTGCGTCTCATGCCCAGTGCGGCCTGGTGGTTGGAGTCTGGCCCGGCAGGCAGGTTTGACTGTTCCAGGCCGACGTGGGATAATAAGAATCCCGTACGCACAAGCCGACAGCTCGAGGAGCCAGCGATGCCCGAAGCCACAGACGCGACGCCCGAGACCGTGGAGAATCACGACGTGGAGGCCGTGGAGCGCTTCCGCGAGGCCTGCGCCCAGCTTCGCGAGCAGATCCGCCACGTCATCGTGGGCCAGGAGCGGGTCGTCGAGGAGGTGCTGCTCGCCATGTTCTCGCGGGGCCACTGCCTGCTCGAGGGCGTCCCTGGCCTGGCCAAGACGCTGCTCGTGCGGACCCTCGCCCAGGTGCTGTCGCTGGAGTTCCACCGCATCCAGTTCACCCCCGACCTGATGCCCTCCGACATCACGGGCACGGAGATCCTGCGCGAGGACCGGGCCACGGGCCACCGCGAGTTCGAGTTTGTCCACGGCCCGCTGTTCGCCAACATCGTGCTCGCCGACGAGATCAACCGCACGCCGCCCAAGACCCAGGCCGCGCTCCTCGAGGCCATGCAGGAGCGGCAGGTCTCCAGCGGCAACGAGACCTTCGAGCTGCCCGACCCCTTCTTCGTCATCGCCACGCAGAACCCCATCGAGATGGAGGGGACCTACCCCCTCCCCGAGGCGCAGCTCGACCGCTTCATGTTCAACATCCACGTCGATTATCCCGACGAGGAAGAGGAGCAGGAGATCTTCCGCTGCACCA
>CBFDBL010000075.1:0-14432 GCA_965603035.1 uncultured bacterium | reverse complement strand
TCCGCCTGCTACGTCGCCACCCTCGTCCGGCTCGTCGAGCCCGACGAGCCGACCGAGTCCAGCCTGTTCGAGACCCGCGCGCTCATCGGCCGCCGCACGGGCTTCCAGTTCCTCACCTCCTGGCGTGCCGACCTCAACCAGCGCCTCACCGCGTCGCGCTAGCCCGGCGCGCCGCCTGGCTCGTCGCGACGGCGCGCCGCGTCGGCCAGCGCGCGGAAGAGGGCCAACTGCTCGGGCCGGTCGGCGAGCCGCTCGGGATGCCATTGGACGGCCAGCACGAACGCCTCGCCGGTCGCCTCGACGGCCTCGACGACGCCGTCGGGCGCGCTGGCCACCACGCGCAGGCCCGCGGCCGGGCTCTCGATGGCCTGGTGGTGCGAGGTGTTCACCTCGAGCGTTCCCGCCCCCACGATGGCGGCCAGACGGCTGTCGGGCTCGACCTCGATGGGGTGGAAGCGTTCCGCCTCGCCGCCGCGCGTGTGGACGAGGGCCTCGGGCACCTCGTCGGGGATGTGCTGGACGAGCGGCGCGCCGAGGGCCGCGTTGATGAGCTGCGCGCCGCCGCAGATGCCGAGTGTCGGGACCCCCGCCGCCAGAGCGGCGCGGGCCAGCGCCACGTCGAACGCCATGCGCCGCGGCGCCACACGCTTCGTCGCCTCGTGCGCGGCACGCCCATAGAGCTCCGGGCCGTAGTCGGGGCCGCCGATGAGCACCAGGCCGTCAACCGCCGACAGCAGCTCCCCGACGGCGCTCTCCCCCGTCACGGGCGGCAGCAGCACCGCCAGGCCCCCACCCCGCCCCACGGCCTCCACGTAGACCCACGGGACGCTGACCCGCTCCTTCCCATCCTTCGTCACGACGCCGCAGTTGAGCCCGATGCGTGGACGGCTCATGACTCGCCCCGCCTGAGGAAACGGCCGTTGCGGACGCCGGTCAGCTCGCCGTCGGCAAGGGCGACGGCGCCGTTCACCAGGACGTAGCGCACGCCCGTGGAGTACTGCTGGGGGTGCTGGTAGGTGGCCTGGTCGGCGATCGCATCGGGGTCGAAGACGGTGATGTCGGCGAACGCGCCGGGCCTGAGCACGCCGCGGCGGTCGAGCCCCAGGCGGCTGGCAGGCAGGCCGGTGAGGCGGCGGACACCCTCGGCGAGCGGCATCATGGCGTTGTCGCGGACGTAGCGGCCGAGGAAGCGTGCCGACGTGCCGTAGCTTCGCGGGTGGGGCTTGCCCTCGGCCGTGATGCCCTCGGCGCTGCGGCTCGAGCTATCGGAGCCGATGGCGACGTAGGGCAGGCGGAGCCACTTGGCGAGGTTGTCGTCACTCATGGCGAACAGCATGACCGAAGCGCGGCCGCCGCTGTCGGCCAGCAGGTCGAGCGCCACCGCGGCGGGGTCGCCGCCCACCTCGCCCGCAACATCGGCCAGCGAGCGTCCCTCGGCCCACCGCCACCGCTCGCAGCGCGCGCCGGCGACCACCAGCGCCGACCACGGCGAGCGCTCCGCCCGGCGCTCCAGCCACCCGAGCAGTCGCACCCGGTCGCTCGCGTTGGCCAGGCGCTCGAGCATCGGCTCTCGTCCACCCTCGCGAGCCCACCCAGGCAGGAAGGCGCCCAGGCTGGTCCACGAGGCCGTGTAGGGGTAGCGGTCGCACGCGACGTCGATCCCCTGGGCTCGCGCTGCCTCGAGCCGCTCGATCGCGCGGTCGGCCTTGTGCCAGGAGTCGCGGCCCGAGACCTTGGCGTGCGAGTGCTGGAGCCGCACGCCGGTGCGGCGGCCCGCGTCGAGCAGTTCCTCGAGGGCCTGCTCGATCTGTGCGCCCTCGCTGCGGATGTGTGAGGCGTAGAGGCCGCCGTAGCGCGCGGTCACGGCGCACAGCGCCTCGATCTCGGGCGGCTCGGCGTACATGCCCGGCGCGTAGATGAGCCCCGTCGAGAGGCCGAAGGCCCCTGCCTCCATCGCCCGGGCCACCTCGCCGCACATGGCGTCGAGCTCGTCGGCGCTCGGCGCGCGGGCGGCCTCGCCCATGACCGCGGCGCGCACGTTGCCGTGCCCCACCAGGGAGCCGCGGTTGATCCCGCAGCCGACCCCGTCGTGCCGCGCGGCGTAGTCGTCGAGGGTCGCCCAGTCCACCGCGATGCCGTTCCGCTCCGCGCTGTCGGCCCGCGCCGCCAGCATGGCCTGCGACTGCGGGAACGGCGATTCGCCGCAGTTGCCCAGCAGCTCGGCCGTCACGCCATCGTGCAGGCGCGCCGGCGCCGCGGGGCACACCAGGGCGCAGGAGTCGCCATGGGCGTGGATGTCCAGGAACCCCGGCGCCACGGCGAGGCCCGATGCATCGAGCACGCGTGCGCTGCCGCGCGCATCGAGGGTGGGCTCGATGGCCTCGATGCAGTCACCCACCACCCCCACGTCGGCCCGACGCGCCTCACGGCCCACACCATCGAACACCGTCCCACCCGCGATCACCACGTCGAATGCCACAGACGCCTCCTTCCCCTGTCCGTCGCGTTGTGGGTAACCTGTGCGAACATGGACACCTCGCCACGCAGGCCGAGCCACCTGTCACCGGGGCACCCGGCCCCAGGCCCCAGAGCCCCCACAGATCGGACGACCGATAACGGCTGCCAGCGGCGTAACGTGTTGGCGGGCGAAGGGTTACGGAAGTGTTCGCCAATCGTTAGGGGTACGTGGTGGAAAAGCTGTGGACTACTGGGTGGCCCCGGGGGCCGACACGCCGCCGCCTGCGACCCTGGCCGCGGTTGTGGGTAAGCGCCCAGCCTTCCCACCCCCTGCACCCGGGTCGGGCGCGTGTATTATCCACACCCGGCCCGCGAAAGCAAGGCGATTCGCAGGCCCGCCCACCAGGCCCTGCACGCGGTGGCCCGAGCATGAGTGCACAGCCGGGTTCGCGGCGTCTGTCGGGGGTGCCTGGTGTCGGATAAGCCAACATGGGCGCTGCCCCTTTTTCGCGAAAAAACCCTTGCAACACCCGGAGTGCCAACTATAATGACGGTGTGCACATGTCGTGGAGTTTGTGCGCGCCCTTCGGGGATTTCATGCTATGGAGACGCGTTCCTGGCCGACGGGTGTTCTGCTCGTCGTGATCGCCGTGCTGACCACGCTGCTCGTGGTGGGCCAGCGGCCGCGGTCGGCGGAGGCGCAGGCGAGCGAGGGCCGGACGGAGAAGCTCATCGTCGTGGCCGCGTCCTTCGGCGACGAGAGCCTGCTCTACCTGGTTGACACGAGCCGAGAAGTGATCCTGGTCTATGCGTTCCACTACCCGGGCACGACGTTCCGGAGTCGTGACGTCCGCAGCGGGGCCTTCGAGTTCCTGGCGGGTCGCCTGTACCGCTGGGACGCGATGCTGTGTGCAAAGCGCGAGTACTCGCTGAAGGGGCTCCGCGGCCTCCATGGCCTCCGTCCGAACGGCGGCCCTGGGAGCTCGGAGCACGAATACAAGCAGGCTGAGCGGTGAGGCACGGACGCCTCCGTCCCCCGGCCCTTGCCTACCAGAAGGTGAGCGACGATGCCCGATGACTACATGTCGTTCGACGAGGCGCTCGCACAACTCCAGATGCAGGAGGCCGAGCTTCGAGCCCTGGTCTCGCAAGGCAAGCTGCGGGCTTTCCGCGACGAGAACACCCTGAAGTTCCGCCGCACCGACGTGGACCAACTGCGCCAGGAGCGCGAGACGGAAGCCACGATGGTGTTGACCCCGGACACCGTGGGCGCCGGGGAGACGAAGACGGATATCGGCGAGTCGCCGGCGCTGGCGGAGGAGCCCATCGACCTGCTGGCCGACGAGGTGCTCGACTACGACGACACGGCCGAGACGATCATCGGCGGCGACCTCGGCGAGCCGACGGGCGACACCGACTTGACCCTCGAAGAGGACACGGCCATCGCGCCCGAGCCGGCGACCAAGGTGCCCACCATCGAGCTCACCCCCGCGACGGGCGAGACCGACGAGACGGCGGTCCCGACCCTCGAGCTTGGCGAGGACGTCGGCGTCGAGGAGCCTGGCTCGGAGACCGAGGTCCCGACCATGGTGCTCGGCCTCGACGAGTACGACGACACCCAGATCGCCACCGAGGAGGTCGCCACCGAGGAGGTGTTCCTCGAGGAGGGCGAGCTCGAGGAGGCGCCCGTCACGGCCGACGTCGAGGAGCCGCTGGTCGAGCCCGAGGCAGAAGAGGAGGCGGAGCGCGCCATCGGCAGCATCACGGGCTCGTCGTCCTACGGCACCGGCGAGCCGCTGGCGGTCCGCGAGCAGCCGTCGGCCCTCTACACCATCATGTGCGCCGTCGCAGCCGTCATGCTGCTCATCCCGGGCGGCATCTTCTTCTACTGCATGGCCACGCAGACGGTGCCGGAGTGGGGCATCATTCAGAGCATCATGGAGTTCTTCTGGGAGCAGTTCGGCCTCACCCCGCTCTAGGCCGAGCTCGGAGCCGGGTCGCCGCTTGCGGTTGCTGGTGCACCCGAGAGACGTCAGCCCACGGCTGGAATCAACCCCGTCGGCACGGATGCAGATCGCCGGGTGAACATGGCTTTCCTCGTTGGCCGACGCGACGGCCGCGTCACACGCCACTTCCACTCATCTCGGGTCCCCGTATCGCAGAAAGGGAGCGCCATGAAGACGCGCGTCTTTCGTGCTGGAGTCGCCGCGCTGATCGCACTGTCGGTGGCCTCGCAAGGCTGCCTGGTGCCCTGGTCGAAGTACATCAAGCTCAAGCGGCAGTACGACCAACTCGCGCGCGAGGTCGAGCGCAAGGACAGCCAGCTCGCCGACGACGAGGAGCGGATCTCGTCGCACGGCGAGGAGCTCAAGAGCAAGGACCAGCTCATCAAGCTCTACGAGGACAAGAAGAAGGACGCCGTGCGCATCGCCGACGATGCCCGCAGCAAGCTCGAGGCGCTCCAGAAGCGGCTCGACGAGATCGCCCGCACCCACGAGGGGGTCGACGCCATCGACGGCGGCCTGGCCATCAAGGATAAGCTGCTCTTCGCCCTCGGCAGCGCCAAGATCAGCCCCGAGGGCCAGAAGGTCCTCACCGACATCGCCGCCAAGTTCAAGGGCACCAACGAGGTCATCCAGATCGACGGCCACACCGACAACGTCCGAGTCGCCAAGCCCGACACCGTCGACCGCTTCACCGACAACTGGGGCCTCTCGTCGGCACGCGCACTCGCCGTCCTGCGCCTGCTCGCCAAGACCGGCATCCCCGAGCGGCGCATGTACTCCCGAGCCTTCAGCATGTACAGGCCCCGACTCCCCAATACCACCGACGCCAACCGGGCTCAGAACCGCCGGGTCGAGGTCTTCTTCCTCCCGCCCGAGCTGGTCGGCGCCGCACCCAAGGAGAAGTAGGGCTGCCCCCCACTCCACTGCATAGGAGCTGTTGCGCATGAAACCGGCCCGCCTGATGTCGCTTGCCATCGTCGGCGTGCTCCTGTTCACCTCGGGCTGCCTGGTGCCCAAGAGCAAGTACAACAAGCTCCAGGCCGACCGCGAGCGCCTCGCCTCCCTGCTCGGGGAGCGCGAGAGCGAGCTCGTGACCGCTCAGGACACGTTCCGCAAGCGGGTGGACGATCTGTCGCGCGAGCTCGACCTCTACAAGAAGCAGGCCACGGGCTCGAAGGCCGAGGCCGACCAGGCACGCACGGACCTCGAGGAGGCCCGCAAGAAGTACCAGCAGTTCCAGCGCGAGCTCGAGGCGCTCAACATCGGCGAGGTGCGCGACGGCCGCCTCGTGCTCCAGGCCTCGCTGCTCTTCGCGCTCGGCTCCGACAGCCTCTCTCCCCAGGGCAAGCGCGCGCTCGACAAGGTCGCCGGGGCCTTCAAGAGCAAGGACGTCCTCATCCAGATCGACGGCCACACCGACACCACGCCCATCGTCAAGGCCGCTACGCGGCAGGCCCACACCGATAACATGGGGCTCTCGGCCCACCGTGCCCTCGCCGTCTCCCGCTACCTCAGCTCCAAGGGCATCGCCGAGCGCAACATGTACGTCCGCGGCTTCGGCCCCTCGTGGCCCGTCGTCACCAATGCCACCGCCGCCTCGAAGGCCAAGAACCGCCGCGTCGAGATCCTCTTCATCCCCGCTGCCATCGTCCCGCGCCCGAAGGTCAGATAGAGCCTGCGTCGTAGAACGCGCGAGCCCGGCCCGCTGCAAGAGGGGCCGGGCTTTGCTCGTGGGCCGGTCATCCGCGCCTAGTCGTCGTCGGGCCGCTCGAGGCCGTAGGCGCGGATCTTGCGGTCGAGGCGGGGTCGCGAGATGTGGAGGAGGGAGGCGGCGCGGCTCTTGTTCCAGCTTGCCAGTCCCAGCACGTCGGCGATGTGGCGACGCTCGGCCTCGGCGAGGGTCAGATCGTCTGGGAAGTCCTCGGGCGAGATGCTCCTGCGGCGGATCGCGCGCGGCAGGTGGCGCGGCAGCAGGCGGTCGCCGACGCCAAGCACCATGGCCCGCTCGAGCACGTTGCGCAGCTCGCGGACGTTGCCCGGCCACCAGTAGGCCTGGAGTGTCTCGAGGGCGGCGGGGTCGATGCCGGGCGGCTGCCGGCTCATCTCGCGGCCGATCTCCGCGAGGAAGTGCTGGCTCAGCAGGACAATGTCGTCGCGTCGCTCGCGCAGGGCCGGGAGGAAGAGCTCGATCACCTTCAGGCGATAGTAGAGGTCCTGGCGGAACGTGCCGCTCTCGAGCGCGGCTTCGAGGTCGCGGTTGGTCGAGGCGACGAGCCGCACGTCCACGCGGATGGGCGCGGTGCCGCCGACGCGCTGGAACTCGCGCTCCTGGAGCACCCGCAGGATCTTCGCCTGGGTGCTGATGGGCATCTCGCCGATCTCGTCGAGGAACACGGTGCCGCCGTTGGCCTGCTCGAACCGCCCGACGCGGCGCTCGTGCGCGCCGGTGAAGGCGCCCTTCTCGTGGCCGAACAGCTCGCCCTCGAGCAGCGTCTCGGGCACCGCGGCGCAGTTGACACACACGAAGGGCCTGCTGCAGCGCGGGCTGAGCGCGTGGATGGCCTGCGCCACCACCTCCTTGCCCGTGCCGCTCTCGCCGCGTACCAGCACGGTGGCATCGGTCTGGCTGACCCGCCGCACGACGTTCATCACCTCGCGGATGGCGGCGCTGTCGCCCACGATGCAGTGGCGGGTGCCCAGGGCGCGGCGCAGGCGCACGTTCTCCCGCCGCACCTTGTCGTGGAGCCGCGCGTTGCCGATGGCGATGGCGGCCTGGTTGGCGATGGCCGCGACCAGCTCGACGTCCTCGTCGGCGAAGGCGCTGGCGATCTGGCGGGTGTCGAGGTAGAGCACGCCGAGCCGCTCGTCGCGGACGACGAGGGGGCAGCAGATCATGGAGCGGATGGCGAAGGTCTCGATGCTCTCGGAGGGGCCGAAGCGCGCGTCGGCCTTGGCGTCGTCGCTGACCACGGGGCCGCCGGAGGCAAACGCCTCGTCGATGATGGCGCGGCTGACGACCAGCTCGCCCGCGTCCTGGGCGCCGTGCCGGCGGTGCACGGCGGCGGGCAGCCAGGCCTCGCGCTCGGGGCTCCACAGCAGGATGGCGCCGTGCTCGGCCGGCACGACGTCGAAGATCGTGACGAGGATCCGCTCGAGGAGCGCGGGCTGGCTCGTCTCGCTGTTGATCGCGTTGCCGACCTCGTAGAGGATCCGCAGGCGCTCACTGTCCTCGGGCAAGTGGACCCGGCGCCGCGCCGCGGGCCGCACGAAGTCGTCCTGCTCGATGATCTGGAGCGACACGGTCGCGCCCGCCGGCGACACCGGCCGCTCGACCAGCATCTGGCTGTTGCCGACCCTGAGCTCGTCGCCCTCGCTCAGGGCCGCTATCTTCACCGGGCGGCCGTTCACCCAGCTCCCGTTGTGGCTGTCCAGGTCGGCCACGGTCACGCCGTCCTCGCCGACCGTGAGCAGCGCGTGGCGCCGCGAGACCGATTCGTCCGACAGCCGCACCTCCACCGTGGCGCCCCGCCCGACCACGTGCTCCCCAGGCGTCAGGTCGAAGCTCAGCCCGCTGTCGCCCCCACCGACCACGACCAAGCGGTACATGTCAGGCCCTGCCTCCGATCGTCCGCAGCACGTCGCCCAGGTAGCTGCCCACGTCGGCGCCGTCGCGCGGCGACGCCAGCAGCGTCTCCTCGCCCTCCCCTGCCCCCTTGCGGCCCAGCACCAGCACTGTCCGCGCGCGGGTGCCCGCCGACGCAAACGTGGCCTCCGGCAGCGCCACCACCGCCCGCACGGCCACCCGACCGAGCAGCCAGTCGCGCAGCCGCTGGCTCTGCGCGTTCGCCACGATCCCCTCCGGCACCACCGCAGCCACCCAGGCCCCGGGCCGCACCAACGCCACGAACCGCCTCACGAACCGCGACTCGATCCGCTCGCCCCGCGCCCGGTGCGCCACGCCCAGCCCGTAGGGCGGGTTCCCGACCACCAGGTCGAAGGTCCCCGCGCCCAGGCCGAACAGCGGGGCGTCCACCAGGCCGTCCTGCACCGCCATGTGCGCCCGCGGCTCGACCAGCCCCGCCGCCTGCCACGCCGGCCTCAGGGCCTCGTCGATGTCGCAGCCCCACAGCTCCGCCTCGGGCAGCCGCCGCGCGGCCTCCTGGAGGAACACGCCCTCGCCGCACGCGGGATCGGCCACGCGCAACCGGCCTCCGCGCAGCCCCAGCACGGCGAGCGCGTCGAAGACGAACTCGACGACCGGCAGGGGCGTGAAAAACTGCGCCAGCGCGTCCCGCTTCACGGCCAGGCTCTCACAGCTTCCGCAGATCGCAGTGCTCGAGGGAGAAGACCCGCTTGCCGCCCTCGATGAGCGCGATCGTCGCCAGGGTCATCCGGTCCGACTCCTGGAGGGTCACGATGCGGCCCTTCCCGTGCTTCGGGTGCAGGACCCAATCGCCGACGGTGAAGCCGCGGCTCTTCTCGAGCGGCGGCGGCTCGACGTCGTCGCTCGCCACGTCCCGCCAGCGTCGCCGGCTCGGCGCGGGGCCGCGCCGGCGGGGCCGGAAGGCGGCCTCGGCCGTCGGCGCGTCCGCGCTGTCCGCGAAGTCGGCCAGCTCGCTCACACTCGCCTCATCCAGCGCCGCGCTGCTCACTTCGGCCAGGAAGCGCGACGGCCGCCGGCCCCACGACGAGCTGCCGTCGTTCCCGCCCCGCGCCGAGTACTGCACGCGCTCGGAGGCGGCCGCAAGCACCAGCTCCTTCTGCGCGCGGGTCATCCCCACGTAGAAGAGGCGCCGTTCCTCCTCGATCTCGCTCTCGGTCTGCTGCGCGTTCGCGTGGGGCAGCAGGCCTTCCTCGAGGCCCGCGATCAGGACGACGGGGAACTCGAGCCCCTTCGCCGAGTGGAGGGTCATGAGGGTCACGGCGTCGGCGTCGGCGTCGTAGTTGTCCACGTCCGAGACCAGAGCGACCTCCTCGAGGAAGCCCTGGAGGCCGCGCTCGCCCTCCACGGCGTCGTAGCCCGCGGCGCGGGCGAGCAGCTCGTCGACGTTCTGGCGGCGTTCCTCGTTGTCGGGCTGCTCGAGCCACTTGCCGTAGCCGCTGCCGTCGAGCAGGCGCTGGCAGAGGTCGGCGACCGGCAGGTCGAGCGCGCCCCGGAGGTCCTCGATGAGGCCTCGGAAGGCGGCCACGGCCCGCCGCGCCCTCGCCCCGAGCCCTGGCACCTCGTCGGCGGCGGCCACCGCCGCCCACAGCGACACGCCGTGCCCGCCTGCCCAGGCCTTGAGCCGCGCGAGGGTCTGCTGGCCGATGCCGCGGCTCGGGCGATTGATGACGCGCTCGAGGCTGAGCCCGTCGCGCGCGTTCACGCACGCACGCAGATAGGCCAGGACGTCCTTGATCTCCTGTCGGCTGTAGAACTGGACGGCGCCGACGATGCGGTAGGGGACGGCGGCCTGGACGAGCGCCTCCTCGAAGCTGCGCGACTGCGCGTTGGTGCGGTAGAAGACGGCGCAGTCGCCCCAGCGCCGGCCGGCGTCGTGGCGCTCGCGGATCTCGCGGAGCACGACCGCCGCCTCGTCGTCGGCGTCGGTGCCGAGGCGGAAGCGGATGGGCGCGCCCTCCTCGTTCTCGGTCCACATGCTGCGCTCGTGGCGGAGGGCGTTGCGCTCGATGACGCTGTTGGCGCCGCGGAGGATGGTCCGGGTCGAGCGGAAGTTCTGCTCGAGCTTGACCACGCGGGCGCCGGGGTAGTCCTTGGTGAAGCCGAGGATGTTGCGGATGTTGGCGCCGCGCCAGCCGTAGATGGACTGGTCGGCGTCGCCGGTGGCGCACAGGTTGCGGTGGCGTGCGGCGAGTGCGCGGGCGATGATGTACTGCGCGCGGTTGGTGTCCTGGTACTCGTCGATGAGCACGAAGCGGAAGCGCTGCTGCCATCGGTCGCGGAAGGCCTCGTCGCGCTCGAGGGCTCGGGCGACTCGCATGAGCAGGTCGTCGAAGTCGAGCGCGCCGTTCGCGGCGAGCAGTGTCTCGTAGGCGCGGTAGAGCTGGGCGATCACCTCGTCGCGGAAGCCGTCGGCGTGCGCGGCCAGGTCGCTGGCATCCCACAGCTTGGCCTTGGCGCCGCTGATCCCGTGGAGCGCGGCCGCGGGGGTCAGGGTGCCGCTGACGTCGAGCTTCTCGGCGGCCTGCTTGACGGCCTTGAGCTGGTCGTCGCGGTCGTAGATGCTGAAGCTGCGCTCGAGGCCGAGCGCCTCGCACGATACCCGCAGCATGCGGGCGCACAGCGAGTGGAAGGTGGAGACCCAGACCCCGCTCGTGGCGGACAGCCGCTCGATGCGCTGGCGCATCTCGCCCGCCGCCTTGTTCGTGAACGTGACGGCGAGGATGCGGTAGGGCGGGATGCCCTGCGAGCACAGGTAGGCCACGCGCCGCGTGATGACCCGCGTCTTGCCGCTGCCTGCCCCGGCGACCACCAGCAGCGGCCCCTCGACGTGGGTCGCTGCCTCGCGCTGAGGCCCCGTGAGACCGGAGAGGATCGCTTCAACGTCTTGCACTGGAGATCACCGCTGAGGTAGAAGCTGCACGTTGCCCGACCGAGTCGCTGCGGCCACTATAGACCGGGCCTTCGCGCCTGTCAAATCGCCCGCCCGCCGACGGCTCCGGACACCAGGCACGGCCGGGGAGCCACGTGTGGCCCGAGGGGACATGGGGAGGCCGGGCGGCCCATGGATTCTGTGAGCTGCATCCCGTGGGACGCGCTCATGATTCGTGAGGACTCGCCCGGCCGTGGAGATGCGCTATGCTCGCGCCCGCCTACCCCGCGCCGGCCACGTGGACCGCGTCGAGGCACACGGCAGGCGCGATCGTCGAGCCGTGGGTCTCCTGCTTGTCGCCGATCCCTCGGATCCGGCGGAAGGCCTCGAAGACGTTTCCAGCCACCATGCAGTCCTTCACCCGCCCCACCCGCTGTCCCTTGTCGATCAGGAAGCCCAGCGAGACGTTCACCGAGAACTCCCCGGCCAGCACGTTCGACTGCCCGCCGCCGATCACATCGTCCACGAGCAGGCCGCGGTCGATGCCCGCGAGCATCGCATCGAAGCTCTCGGCACCGGGGGCCATCACGAGGTTCGAGGTGTCGGGGTGCGGGAGCGACGCGAAGCCGCGGCTGGCGTTGCCCGTGGTCTCGGCGCCCAGCACCCCGGCGGTCTGGAGGTCGAAGACGTAGCTGCACAGGACGCCGCGCTCGAACAGCGGCGTGCGGCGCGACGGCACGCCCTCGCCGTCGAAGGGGCAGCTCCCGTCGCCGAGCGGCACGGTGGCGTCGTCGCAGATCGTGACCCGCTCGTCGAGGATCGGCTCGCCGAGCCGCCCTGTGAGCGGCGACGCGCCCTTCTGCACGAGCTTGCCGTTGACCGCGTGGCGGAAGATGCCGAGCAGCAGGGTGACGGCCCTGGCGGTGAACAGGACCGGCAGGTCGCCGCTCGGCGCCTCGCACTCGGTCTCGGCCGCGCGGATGTCGGCCACGAGCTTGGCCACGTAGCGGTCGAAGTCGGCCACGAGCCCTCGCGAGCTCTCGCCGTCGCCCACCCACAGGATGCTGTCGTCGCGCGCGCGGACGCCGGTGAGCGAGCAGTCGAACCCCGTGAGGTCGCACGCGACGTCGAGTCCGCTGGTGTTCGCGATGCGGGTGCGGCCGACCCACTTGGCGACCTCGGCCTCGCACTGCACGTCGTCGAACTCGGCCCGCACGGCGTCGATGGCGTCGCGGCCCAGCGCGACGCCGCGCTCGACGGCGAAGTCGGCGACCCGCGGGTCGTAGACGGCGACCTGGGGCATGGCCGCTTGCCCGGGGAACTCGAGCCTGGCCTCCTGGCCGAAGCGCGCGCTCTCGAGCGCCCGCGCCACGAGCCGCTCGGGGTCCGCGAGGTCGGTGCTGCTGGCAAAGCCAAGGCGGCCGTCGTGGATGACGCGGAGGCCCACGGCGCGCTGCGACTTGGTGTGGATGTACTTCAGCTCGTTGTGCTCGAACTCGACGGGACGGCTCTCGCCTTCCTCGAGGTAGACCTCGGCGGCGTCGGCCTGGCGTCGGGCGAGCTCGAGCACGCGGTCCGCCATCGTCAGCGCCCCCCCACCAGGCAGTTGCGGATGCGGATGTGGGGCCCGCCCGTCGAGACCCGCAGCGGGAACTGGCCGCCCTTGCCGCAGCCGCCGAGCCCGCCGAACAGCGTCACGTCGTCGCCGATGGCGTCGATGCTGGCCAGGGTCTCGAACACGTTCCCCGTCAGCACGACCTCGCGGACGCGCTCGGCCACGCGGCCGTCGCGGACGACGAAGGCCTCCTCGGCCGAGAAGGTGAACATCGCGATGTCGGTCTGCCCGCCGAGCGCGCCGCAGGCGTAGAGCCCGTCGCCGGTGTCGGCCACCAGGTCGTCGAAGCTCCACTCGCGGGGCTCGATGTAGGTGTTGGACATGCGGACGATGGGCTGGTAGGCGTAGCTGATGGCGCGGGCGTTGCCGGTGGGCTCCTCGCCCATCCTGGCGGCGGTCTCGCGCGAGTGGAGGCGACTGGTGAGCACGCCGTCGCGCACCAGTTGGGTCGGGCGGCCTGGGGTGCCCTCGCTGTCGTAGGCGTAGTGGCCGGCCTCGGCGGCGAGGGTGGGGTCGTCCACGATGGACAGGTGGTCCTGGCCGAACCGCCTGCCGAGCTGCATCATCTCGCGGAGCTGGGGGTTCTCGTAGACGAAGTCGGCCTCGCTGAGGTGGCCGAAGGCCTCGTGGGCGAAAACCCCCGCGAGCCTGGGGTCGGCGATGACGGTGTAGCGGCCGCCCTGGACGGGCTGGGCGGCGAGCAGTGCGACGGCGCGCTCGACCACGCGCTCGCACTGCTCGTCGAGACCCTCACAGATCTGGAAGCCGCGCAGGTCGCCGACGTGGTGGTGGGCCTGCTGGACGTTGGCCCCGTCCCTGGCGATCGCCGCGACCGCGGCGCCGCAGAAGAGGGTCTCCTGCTCGACCGCGGCGCCCTCGGAGGAGACGAAGGTCGTCCGGGCCCACGAGTCGCGGTAGCGGACGCTGGAGGTCTGGACGGCGTCGCAGGCGAGGATGCGCTGGTTGTAGCGGCGGCAGAGGGCCTCCTTGTCGGCGAGCGGCACCTCGCGCGGGTCCACGGCCACCTCCGCCGCGACGTGGCCGCTGACTGGCGGCACGTCGGCGAGCTGGCTGCGGCTGCGGCCGACCATGGCGGCCTGCTCGCAGGCGAGCCGGACGTAGCGGGGCAGGTCGGCGAAGTCGTTGAACGACACGAAGCCCCAGCCGCCGTCGCTGAGGGCGCGGACGCATCCGCCGAGGTCGGTGCGCTCGGAGATGTCCTCGAGCTCGCGGCCGACGTAGGCGATCTGGGTGGTCACGCGCTCCTCTGCCCGCAGCTCGACGTAGTCGGCGCGGGCATGCGCGAGGGCCTTCCTGAGCAACGCGTCCATGGGAAGTCCACAGGCTGGGATGAGTGACGGCGAGTGGCCCGGCCTCAGGCCTCCTGGGCTCGGGCGCCCAGCACATTGAGTTGCCCGGCCAGGCGCGACTTCCGCCGCGCGGCCGTGTTCCTGTGCAGGACCCCCTTGCTCACGGCCTTGTCGATGGCGCGCGCCGCGGCCTTGTACTCGCCGCGCGCCGCCTCGATGTCCCCGCGCTCCAGCGCGGCCTCTGCCTTGCGGACGTGCGTCCGCATCGCCGACCGCACCACGCGGTTCCGCAGGCGCCGCTTCGCGTTCTGTCGCACCCGTTTCTTGGCTGACAACGACGTAGGCATGCACGATCTCCAACGACACGGCAGCGGGGGGGCCGCGGCCCTTACTCGGCGGTCTGGCCGACCCCCTTGCTGTACAATTCCTGGATCTTCTGGGACACGTCCTTGAAGTTGATGTCGATCTCGAAGATGCGCTTGTAGGCGTCGAGCGCCTGGTCGAGCTGTGG
>CBFDBL010000074.1:0-14439 GCA_965603035.1 uncultured bacterium | reverse complement strand
CCATCCACACGGCCAGGCACACCAGCCAGTTGCAGCCGATGCCGCGGAAGAAGGCCTCGCCGAAGGGCAGGCTGACCTTGGCGCTGGCGATGGCGATGGCCTTCGCGCCGACCGCGTTCGACGCCATCTTCCAGAGGCCCGAGCGGTACATGATGAACGCCAGCAGCACGGAGCCGACGAAGTTGGCGGCGTAGACGATGCCCCAGCGGCTGAGCAGTCGGGCGGGTCCGTACTTCCTGGCGAGGACGCTCGCGATCATGAGGTTGTTGCCCGTGAAGAGCTCTGCCCCCGCGATGACGACGAGCATGAGGCCGACGGAGAAGACGGCGCCGACGAGGAGTTGGGCGATGCCGACGCCGACGATGCTGGCGGCGTCGTGCCCGACGAGGGTGGCGAGGGCGGCTCCGAAGCCGATGTAGACGCCGGCCAGGATGCCGAGCACGGCGACGTTGGCGGGCGAGGCGGTGGCCTTGGCGACGCCGACACGGGACGCGATCATCTCGGCGAGGGCCGGGGGGCTTCGGTGCTCGAAGTGCTCGGGCTTCGGGGCGGCCTCCTGGATCTCGTCGACGATGCGGTCCACGGTCTGGGCGAAGCCGGTGTGGGGCGAGTTCTCGAGTGCGCGCTCGACGGCGGCGACGATCTCGTCGGGGTCGAAGGGCTTGCAGACGTAGTCGGCGACGCCGAGGCGCGCGGCCTCGGCAGCGGAGTCGACGGCGCCGTAGCCCGTGATGACGACGACGGCCATGTGGCGGCGGTTCTCCCTGGCTCGGCGGACGAGCTCCATGCCGTCGCTGTCGGGCATCTTGAGGTCGATGAGCGCGCAATCGAAGTAGCCGGCCTCGGCGCGCTCGAGGCCCTCGCTCACGGTCGCGGCGTCCTCGACGTCGTAGCCGCGGTCGCGGAAGATCCTCCCGCAGCTCTCGCGGACCGTGGGCTCGTCGTCCACCACCAGGATCCGTCGTCGCACGCGCATGGTCTGCTCCTGCCTGCTCGGGTCTTGCTCGCGGCGCCGCGGCGTGGCCGCGCGCCTCACCAGATCTCGGCCTCGAGCCTGCGCTCGAGCCAGTCGCGTTCCTCGGGCGACAGCTCACCGCACCTGCTCTCGATCCAGGCGATGTCGCCCGAGACGATGGCCGCCTCGGCCTCGGGGCTCAGCACCAGCCCCGAGAGCACGCGGCTGCCCTCGCTGAGCAGGCGGCTGCCGAAGCTCGGGTCGGCGGACGCGCGCTGAAGCACCTCGCGGACCAAGGCGCCGTCGATCGCCGCAGGCGCCTGCTCGGGCTCGTCGTCCTCCCCCAGGGCGCCGTGCACCGCGGCGCTGAGCTGCTGCGGGGTGAACGGCTTCTCGAGGTAGTCGGCAGCGCCGAGCTGGAGAGCCTCGACGGCCGACGGCACGGTGCCGTAGCCCGTGATGACGACGACGGGGACGGCCGGCTGCCCGCCCCGCAGGGCGCGCACCAGCTCCATGCCGTCCAGGTCGGGCATCTTGAGGTCGGTGACGACCACGTCGAAATGCTCCGAGCGCGCGCGCGCCAGCCCCTCCCGGCCGCCGTCCGCCGTCGCGACCTGGTAGCCCTCGTCGCCTAGCACGCGCCGGCAGCTCTCGTGCACGATCGGCTCGTCGTCCACCACCAGGACCCTGCTTCCGGCTGCCATGGCCAAGTCTCCTCTCGGTGTTGGCACCCAGGCGGCCTGCCGCCTCTGTCTTGGCACTAGTGCAACTGCCGTGCCGGCGGGCGGGGCCCGCGCGGCGTCCGCTTGCTCCGTGCACGCTAAGCGCAGCAGCGGCAAAACGATACGTCGGCGCCGGATCCGCCAGGGACCGGTGCGGCAGGGGGTGTGCGACGCCCGGGCTGTAGCGGCGCGCCATGCGATCGTATGCCCGCCGCATACACCCTTGCCATCGCGACCGCGATGCACTACCATAGGGCGCAGCCGGGGAGGTGGGCCAGGAGCCCACCGATGACGCTCCGAGGTCGCATCGCCGTCAGCATGCTCTCCGTGGTCGCCATCTCCGGCGGCGTCGCCACGATCATCGGCGGCTCGCTGCTGCGGCACCACCTGGTGCAGGACGCGCGGCGGCGGGTGCGCCAGGACCTCAATGCGGCTCGCCAGTTCTACCGGCATCGGCTGGCGGCGATGGAGGCGGCGCTGCGGTATACGGCGCTCGGGGAGCGGTTCCGCCGAGCGGTGGCGGACGGGAATCTCGCCTATCTGGCCCCGCGGCTCGCGGCCGTGCGCGAGAGCGCAGGGATCGACACCCTGTGCGTCACCGACGCCGCGGGCCGGGTGACCCACCGCGCGCACCACCCCGACTTCGCGGGCGACCCGCTGGCCGACGACCGGGTGGTCGCCAGG
The DNA here is from genome assembly GCA_965603035.1 of uncultured bacterium. Lineage (GTDB taxonomy): Bacteria > Planctomycetota > PUPC01 > DSUN01 > DSUN01 > CAZDNN01. The sequence continues at coordinate 12,078 of CBFDBL010000074.1, read as the reverse complement.
GTGCTCGCGGGCGCGGACGCCGTCTCGGGCACGCTGCTCGTCCCGGTCGCGACGCTGCGGCGCGAGGACCGCGCGCTGGCCGAGCGCTCCGCCATCCAGGTCGTGCCGACGCCGAAGGCGAAGCCGAGCCGCCTGGCGCGCCTCGACGCGGGCATGATGCTCTGCGCCGCGGCGCCGGTGCGCGGCGAGTCCGGCGAGCTCGTCGGCGTGCTGCGGGCGGCGATCCTGCTCAACCGCAACGACGCCATCGTCGACGAGGTGCGCAACACGGTGTTCCGCGACGAGCGGTACCGCGGGAAGCTGCTCGGCGTCGCCACCGTGTTCCAGGGCGACGTCCGCATCTCGACCCTCGCCCTGCGGGAGGACGGAGCGCGCGCCATCGGGTCCAGGGGCAGCGCCGAGGTGCGGCGCCGCGTCCTGGAGGAGGGGAGGGCCTGGGTGGGGCGGGCGTGGGTCTTCGACCAGTGGTACATCGGGGCCTACGCGCCGATCCGCGACCTCGACGGCGAGGCCATCGGCATGCTGTGCGTCGGCGTCGTCGAGCAGAAGTCCCGCGACGCGACGGTGAACACGCTGACCCTCTTCGTGCTGGTGACCCTGGCCGGCCTGGCGATCGCGGGCGTGGTGGCCTGGGAGCTGGCCAACAGCATCTCGCGGCCCATCAGCGACCTGGCATCGGCCGCGGGCGCCGTCGCCAGGGGCGACTTCGCGCCTGCACTGCCCGTCGGCCGCTCCGACGAGCTCGGCTCCCTCACCGACACGTTCAGCCGCATGGCCCGGTCGCTCAAGGAGCGCGACGAGCTGCACCGCGAGCACACGCGGCTGCAACTGACCCGCTCGGAGCGCCTCGCCTCCATCGGCCGCCTGGCCGCCGGCGTCGCCCACGAGATCAACAACCCGCTCACCGGGGTCGTGACGTTCGCCCACATGCTCCACAAGGGCGCGCCCGAGGGCTCCCAGCAGCGCCAGGACGCCGAGACGATCATCGAGGCCGCCCTGCGCTGCCAGCGGATCGTGCGCGGCCTGCTCGACTTCTCGCGCCAGAGCGAGCCCCACAAGACCCTCGCCGACCTCGCCGAGGTCGTGCACCGCGCGCTCGACCTCACCCGCAACCAGGCGAGCATCAGCCGCATCGCCATCGTCGAGGAGCTCGACGACCACCTGCCCCCCCTCGTCATGGACGCGGGGCAGATCGGCGAGGTGGCCGTCAACGTGATCGTCAACGCCATCGACGCCATGCCCGACGGCGGCACCCTCACCATCCGCACCCGCGCGCTCGAGAGCGACGGCACCCGCTGGGCCGAGCTCGAGATCGCCGACACCGGCTGCGGCATCCCCCCCGAGAACCTCGAACGGGCCCTCGACCCCTTCTTCACGACCAAGCAGACCGGCATGGGCACGGGCCTCGGCCTCGCCGTCAGCTACGGCATCGTCGCCGAGCACGGCGGCCGCATCGACCTCGACAGCGAGGTGGGCCGCGGCACCACCGTGACCGTGCGACTGCCCGTCACCTCGGAGGAACCACCCCATGAGCCCCAAAGCACGGATCCTGGTCGTCGATGACGATCCCCTCGTCCAGGCCAGTTGCGACCGCATCCTGGGCCAGGAGCACCGCCTCCACATCGTCGGCTCCGGCACAGACGGGCTCGACGCCCTCGCCGCCGAGCCCTTTCACCTCGCTCTCGTGGACCTCAAGCTGCCCGACATCGACGGCATGGAGATCCTCCGCCAGGCCCCCGACCGCTTCCCCGACGTCCCCATCATCATCATCACCGGCTACTCGACCATCCGCAGCGCCGTCGAGGCCATCAAGCTCGGCGCCTTCGACTACCTCGCCAAGCCCTTCACCCCCGACGACCTCGAGGCCGCCGTCGAGAAGGCGCTCCGCCAGCGCCGACTCCTCACCCGCTTCCGCGCGCTCCAGGACGCCCTGGCCGACCGCTACCAGGTCGCGCGCCTCATCGGCGACAGCCCGGCCATGGAGCGCGTCGCCGCACGCATCGGCCAGGTCGCCGACACCGACAGCACCGTGCTCCTGACCGGCGAGAGCGGCACGGGCAAGGAGCTCGTCGCGCGCGCCATCCACTTCTCCGGCCCCCGCGCCGGCGCGCGCTTCGTCGCCGTCGATTGCGGGGCCATACCGCCCACGCTCCTCCCCAGCGAGCTGTTCGGCCACGTCAAGGGCGCCTACACCGGCGCCGCCGCCGACCAGGCAGGGCTCATGCAGGCCGCCGACGGCGGCACCCTCTTCCTCGACGAGATCGGCAACCTCCCGACCGACCTCCAGGCCACCCTCCTCCGTGTCATCGAGGACCGCGAGATCCGACCCGTCGGAGCCCCCACGACCGTCAAGGTCGACCTCCGCTTCATCGCCGCCACCAACCGCGACCTCCCCGACCTCGTGAGCCAGGGAGCCTTCCGCGACGACCTCTTCTACCGCCTCAACGTCTTCCCCATCCACCTCCCGCCGCTGCGCGAGCGCCGCGAGGACATCCCCCCGCTCGCACGCCACTTCCTCGCCCTCTTCGCCGCCAGGATGCACAAGCGCATCGAGGACTTCACGCCCGAGGCCATCGACCTCCTCGTCCACTACGACTGGCCGGGCAACGTGCGCGAGCTGTCCAACGTGATCGAGCGGCTCGCCATCCTCTGCGGCGAGCGACGCGTCGGACGGGCCCACCTGCGCGACTCCATGGCCGTCCCCCCCGCGAGCCAGGCCGCCCCGACCACGGTCGCCGAGCTCAACGCACTGCGCAAGAGGCTCCGCGAGGAGGCCGTCGCCGACGCCGAGCGAGCCTTCCTGCTCGCAGCCCTGCGACGCAACGGCTACAACGCCAGCCGCGCCGCCGCACAGGTCGGCATGCAGCGGCCCAACTTCCAGGCTCTCCTCCGCAAGCACGGCCTCCGCATCCGCGACCTCGCGGCGCGCCGCGACCAGGAGCCCTGAGCCGTGCGGCGGCCAGCCGGTCAGGGCCTCGCGGGCAGGCCGCCGGTCATCAGGTGGCGGGCGACGAGGCGATCGAGGCCCTCGTAGTCGCGCGCCTTGACGAGCGCGGCCTCCGCCGCCGTGTCGAGGGTCCGGACCTTCTCGAGCAGCCAGAGGAACATCTCGCGGCTGTGGGTGAGGTGCTTGGTCGAGACGGCTTTCTTCTGGGGACGCATGACCTTGACGTCGAGTCCCACCATCTCGCCGTTGCGGCCGTAGCCGCCCAGCTCCAGGATCCGCACCTGGTTGAAGGCGCGACGAATGTTCACCATCCCGAAGGCGCGGTCCTGGTCGAACTTCGGGCCGTTCTGGTCGTTGAGGTGCACGCTCCAGAGCTTGCCGACGGATAGGGCGAAGGCCATCTCGTCGCTGGGGTCGAGCCCCGCGAGGATCGAGTGGGCGCTCTCCATGACCGTGCCGACGCGGGTGTGATCGATGGACATGTAGGCGACGGCGACGGCGTGGCCCATGGTCGGGACGTAGGCGTGGTCCATGGGCTCGTTCGGCTTCGGCTCGATGAGGATGCGGCACTCGGGGTCGTAGGCGAGCATCTGGTCGATGGCGTCGACCTGCTTGCGATAGGCGTCGATGGCGTCCTTGGCCTCGCGAACGTAGGTGCCCTCGCGCGCGAGCCACAGGACGATGTTGGGGGTGCCGAGGATGCGGGCGATGTCGATGGCCCTCTTCGAGCGGTCGAGGGCGTAGCGGCGGTCGCGGGCGGAGTTCGACGTGTAGCTCCCGTCGATGCCCCTGGGCGTCTCCCAGAGCCTGGGCGCGACGAACTCGGCGACGAGGCCCGCATCATCGAGCTTCCTGCGCACCTGCGCCGCCTTGCGGCGAAGCTGCTCGGGCGTCTTGTCGTCGATCTCCGGCACCGCGTCGTCGTCGTGGAACTGCACGCCCTCGAAGCCGAGCTTGCGGTACATCGCCAGCTTCTGGTTGAAGCTGAAGCTCGTGCGCACCGGCGGGCCGAAGGGGTCGGCCCCCTCGTGGATGTTCCACGGCCCGAAGGTGAAGCGGTACCGCGTGCGGCCCTGCCGATCGACCAGCTTCCTCGCCATCGCTCAGACCCCCATCTCAAGGAGAACGGGCAGAAACGAGCCCTGGACCCAGGGACGTACTTTGCACGATGCCACAGGCCGTGTCAAGAAGGGAAGCGACGCCGCGGGCTACCGCCAGAGGACACCGCGGAACTTGGCGCCGGCACAGCCCCAGGCGTAGAGGGCGAAGGTCCCCTTGCGGAGGGTGGCGTCCGTCGCCTCCAGGTCCTTGTTGCCGTCGAGGTAGACGGCGATCTTGGGGCCATCGAGGACGACGCGGAGCTTGTGCCATCGGCCCCTCGCGTAGCCCGCCTTGCGGCTGGCGAGGATGCGGTAGGTGTCGCCATCCTTGAGTGCGAGGATGTGGAAGCGGCGCTGCTCGTCCATCGCCCACAGGTAGTGGCGGTCGGGGCCCTCGAAGCAGAAGGCCACGCCGAGCCCGTCGTTGTCCGTTGAGGCGAGCTCGAGGGAGAGCTCGCAGTCGGTGAAGCTGCGGGCGCTGGCGAAGACGCGGTAGGAGCCGGGGCGCTCGGTCCTGTGGTCGCCGTCGGAGGCCACGCCCTTGCAGTGGTTCGAGAGCTCGGTGACGACGCCGTCGGCGACCTGCCACTTGCTCTCGGGCGGCCTGCCGCCGGGCGTGTCGAGGACGCGCCAGTGGGCGCCGCGGATGGGGATGATCGCCGGGTCGATCAGGAACGACGCGTCGGCCGTCTGGCTCGGCGGCATCCTCGGCGCAAAGGCACGGGCCTTGATCGTGGCGCTCTTCGCCAGGCGGAACGGGCCGGCGTAGCGCGTGGAGGCGGCCGACGGTGGCGAGCCATCGAGTGTGTAGCGGATCTCCGCGCCCTTGTGCTCGTGGTCGAGCCTAACGGTGATCGGCGTGCGGGAGGGCGCGCGCTCGGGCGAGATGGCCGGCGGACGGAGGCCGTAGGGCTGGAGGGCGACCGACGCCTTGATGAGGTAGCTGCAAGTGCATCGGTCGGTGGCGTCGGGCATCAGGACGAGCCCGCCGGCGGCGATGGCGTTGATCCAGCATCCAGGGCGCACGGCGCCGTAGTTCTCCGTGGCGTTGCCGTGGGTCAGATCGACGTAGCCGAGCGTGGCGGAGCGGAAGAGCAGCAGGTGGCGCGAGCCTGAGATGGTGCCGCAGCCGTACGAACGCTTGAAGCGGAACGCTTCCTGTTTGCCCGTGAGGAGGTCCCACGCGCCGGGCTCGGCGTAGATCGTGCGGCCGTTGAGGACCAGGCGCGAGCCATACTTCGCCTGGATGTCCCACAGGCGCTTGCCGTCGGAGGCCCGGAACGCCGCCATGCGGCCGCCGCGCTCGGACGCGAGCTTGAAGCGCGTGGGCTGGTAGGCCATGACCAGTACGTCGTGCTCCTCGCTGAGCGCCAGGACCGTGCCGTAGATGTCGTCGGTCGCTCGCCAGGCAACGTGCCCGTCGGCGGCGTTCAGCGCCACGAGCGCTCCGGTGGGATGCTCGGCGACGGGGCGGCCCCGCCACTTGGCCGCCTGCTGGTCGAGGAGGTCGCGGAGCGCGACGGGGCGATCGATCAGGAACACCTGGCCACGGCCAATGGCGATCGTGTTGTTGCGGATCGAGTGCCGCGGCTCGTAGCACCACATCCGCTTCCCTGTCCTCGCGTCCATCGCGAACAGCAGCCTGGATTCGGTGAATTGGGTCCGCATGTCGCCCCGTTTGTAGACCCATCTGACGATGTGCCCGACGTCGGATAGCGTGCCGAACAGCGTCCCGCCGACGCTGGCGATGTAGCCCCAGACGGCGGGCTCGCCATCGGTCTGAGCGGGTGTGTCGAGCTCCGCGAGCAGCTTGCCCGTGGCGGGATCGAGCTTGAGGCAGTGGCCGCCGACGCGGACGAAGACGGCCTCGGGCGTGACGCAGAAGTTGCTCCCCGTGCCCGAGGCGCCCATGATGTGCTCCGCGTCGTAGGCCTTCAGGATGCCCGGCAGCGGATGCTCCCACACGGTGCGGCCGTTGTAGGCATCGACGCAGCGCAGCCCGTTCATCCCTTCCACGAAGAGCCGGCCGTTGTGGAACAGCGGCGCGGGGCCGCGGCCGTGGCGGCTGGGCATCTGGAAGTTGAGGTCGGTGAACCACAGCACGCCGAGCGGCCCTCTGACCGTGTCTGCCGAGCAGTTGCTGTTGGCGGGGTCGCAGTACTGATGGGTCCACGTCCCCGCACCCTCCACGGCGCCGCGTACGGTCGTCGTCATGGCGCCGGGCTTCCCAATGCAGGTCACCCCGCCGTAGGGCCGCTGGAGGCGAAGCATCTCGTCGGCGGGCACCACACCAGGCCCATCGGTGACCGAGCGGCCGGAGACGACAAGGTTCGCGAACCAGTTCGGGTACGGCGTCCTGGCGGGGTCGCCCAGAAGGACGGTCACTCGCGCGCCGAGGAGTCCTGTCGCATCGAGCCGTTTGCGTGCGAGCGCGACCTTCTCGGGGTCGTCGTCGATGGCGCAGATCTGGAGCGTCGTGCGCTCCGCGAGCGCCGAGGCCAGCGCGCCGTCGCCGCAGGCGAGATCGAGACAGTAGCCCTCGGTGATGCCTGTCGCGCGGACGACCTCGTCGGCGGCGGCTGCGAAGAGGGGGTTGTCGGCGCCGCGCGATGCTGCCGCCTTCGCCTCGATCGTCTTCGCGGCGCCAGGGGCCTGCGCAGCGAAGCAGTGGATGGTGCCCTTCTCCGTGCTGACGAAAAGCCTCCCCCCGGCTGCGGCCAGGCCGGCCGGCGCGCCGTCCACCTCGGCGCTGAGCAGCGCCGTGCTCGAGTCCATGTCGAGCACGCTCACCCGATCTGCACCGGCGGCGACGACCGTCGAGCCAGCGGCGATCAGCAGGCGCGTGTCGCCGTGGGGACTCGCCATGCGCCGCACGGGCTCGCCGAGCGCCGCCCGCACCGCCTTCTTGCCCTTGCGGTCAACTGCCCCCCGTTCGGTGACCATCTCCGCCCGACCGATGGCCACGATCTCCTTCCCGACAGCGTAGACGACGCGGTCGGGGCCGACAGCCACCGCCTCGGTGGGAATCCCTGAACAGGTGCGCTCCCCGCTCGCCAGGTCGAAGACGGCGTTGCTGTGAAGGAAATGCGGGGCTGCGCCGACGATCGGCGAGCCGCCGTATCTGCCGTAACGCTGGAGGTGGAAGTAGAGGAACTCACCGGTCGCCCGGTCGAAGACCGCGGGAACCGCGCGGCCCGTGGGCACCAGCACCCTGTCGCCAGCCACGACGAGAGGGCCCTGTGCAGACACCCCGCTTCGCGAGTTGGCGCCGCCGTGAGGCTGGGCCATGTAGAGGAAGCCGGCCGTGTCGTTGCACCATCGGACCTCGCCCGTGGCGGCGTCGAGGGCGTACAGGTAGATGCCCTCGGACGGCCAGATGCCGGCGGCGAAGTAGACGATCCCGTCGGCGATGGCCGGCCCGCCGCGAGCGGGCCACCGCGAGATCATGCGGCCGTTGCCCAGCACCATGCTGTCCACGGGGCCGCCGCGGCGTTTCCACGCCAGCCGGCCGTCGTCCATCGCCAGACAGTAGAGGAAGCCGTCGTCGCTGACGACGAACACGCGGCTCCGCCAGACGGCGGGCGCGAGGCGCACGGGGCCGCCCGTGCCGAACACCCATCGCTCGGCCCCAGTGGCCGCGTCGAGCGCGTGGACCGCGCCGTCGGCGGAACTGCCATAGACAAGGCTGCCCCCCACGACGGCAACGTGGAAGGCGCGGTCGAAGGGCATACGGGTGTCGCGTCCCGGCCAGGCGGGCCGAGGCGCGTGACGGGGCCGGTATGTCCAGCGCAACGAGAGGCCCTTCGGCAGCGTCTCCGCCACGTAGCCGCTACGGGCCGCGTCGGCGCGGTATGCCGGCCAGTCGGCTGCGGCCGCCGCGCTCGCGCACAGCAGCGCTGCCGCGATGGCGGCGGCGCGACGCACGAGATGTAGCTGGGGATAGGACATCACTGCCTCCGTCGCGTCCCGATGGCGTACACCGCCTCTGGTCGCCATTCTACCCGAAGACGCTCTGACGGGGAAGCCCAACGGAGGCAGGAAGAGGCGCCCCCATCCGCCCCATGGCGGATGGGGGCGAGAGCGGACAGTGGGGCGGGGGCGCGGCGCGAGCGCAAGTCGCCGCTACCGCTTCATGCGCATCTCCATCTCGAACTGCTGCTTCTGCTTCGCCTCGGCGGCGCCGACGGGCATGGCGCTGAGGTCGAGGTTGCGGTCGAACTCGAGGGTGAAGCCGTACTCGACGATGTGTGCCGTCTCGGCCGCTGACTTCGCCGGCACCTCCGTGTCCCACCGCAGGATGCCGTTCGGCCTGAAGGCCCTGAGGTACTCCTTGTCGGCGCTCAGTGCCTTCCCCGTCGCCTCGTCGAGGGTAAGGCGGATGCTCGAGTCGCCGTAGGGCACGCGGTCGAAGGCTCGGACGGCGGCGGGCTTGTCCTTGTAGTTGTCGAGTACGAGGCGGTACTTGAGGGCCACCTCCTTGTTGCCGCCCTGGACGCGCTCGGTCTTCGAGATGAACTCGCGCCACGCCCGCAACTGCGGGTCGATGCCGAAGCCGACGTCGAGCTTCTGCCCGCGGGCGGTCTTCGGGATGCTGCCCTTGCCGACGAACTCGCCGTCGAGGTAGTGAGCAGCGGGGTGGCCACGTTGTAGAAGGCGGCTGGGAGCTTCAGCTCGGCGATGCGTACCATCTGCTGGTCGCTGCGGCTGGCCACGCTGACGCGGCCTGGGATCTTGTAGTTGACGCTGAGGCCCGAGGTCCGCTTCTGGACGAGGCTCTGGAGGCGCCGCATGTGCTCGCTGCGCGAGACGAGCTCGGCGTCGTTGAGGATGTTGGCCGCCTTGTTGAGGTCCCACTGCACGCTGATCTGGCCCTCGAAGTCGAGCACCTGGTCGCGGTTGCGGTTGTACCGCTCGAGCTGGCTCTGGGAGGTGCGGATGGTGCGTTCGAGCTCGGCCACGCCCGACTTCTTACGGCCCAGCGGCACGAGGTTCACCCACAGCGGCGCCAGGGTCACGCCGTCGGCCACGAGCACCGCCGACGCCGTCGAGAGGGTCAGCGCCACTCCCTCCCAGTCCTCGCCGCTCATCTGCTGCACCAGCGAGCTGTACTCGACCCCCACCTCCTTGGCGCCGTTCGCGGCATTGAGGTTGTAGACGGGCGACCAGTTGGCGTTGCTGACGATGTAGTGGAGCTTGATGCTGGCGTCGCCCGCGGGCTTCTCGAGGAAGACGAGGGCCTCGCGGACCGTCTTCGAGCTGCCGCGGGTCAGCTCGGCGAGCTTCCGCTGGTTCAGCTCCTGCTTCTTCTTCGTCTCCCGCTCCTTCTCGCCCAGGTCGAAGAGCTGCACCTGGACCGCCTTCTGCTGCTCGAACATGAACGTCGTCAGCTTCTGGAGCTCTTCGGCGTTGAGCACGCCCTTGGTCATCTCGACCTTGGCGGTGGGCGCCACGAAGTCGTGCAGCTTGGTCAGGTAGACGTCCTGCTTGGTCAGGATGGTGCGCTGGTGCTGGCTCCTGCGGAGCTCGAGGGCGAGGGCCTCCTTCTCGTCGGTGAGCTGCCGCACCTCCTCGCGCGGCGCCTGGCCCACGGCGCGGGTGCGGAAGCGGACGGCGCGGACCTGGGTCTCGCCCTCGGCGCTGGCGTAGATGCTGCCCGTGACGATGTTCTCGGGCAGATCGGTCACGACCAGCTCGGTCGGCCCGGCCGGCGCGTCCACGGCGATGGTCCGCATCACCATCGCCTGCCCGCGGTAGAGCGTCACGGCCTCGATCTTCCCAGGCGTCGTCAGCTCGCCCGCGACCGCGCCGGTCGCGAGAGCCACGACGCACGCCAATGCCACCGCTGCCTTCGCTTGCCTCGCCATCATCCATCCTCCTGATAGAGACGGGCGACATCTCCCCCACTGCCGCCACGCTACCGCGCCGGCCGCTGGCTTTCAACCGCTTTGGTGTAAGAAGCCTGTAAGATTGTTGCGCGCGGCCCGGCGGGCGGGGTCACTGCCACAGCGGCCATTCGGCCTGGGGCTTGGGCCAGAAGAGGAGACTCACGGCGTCGTCGGGCGCGCCCGCGGTCATCGCGGCCTGGGTCCGGTAGCCCACGTGGCCGTCGAGCCACAGCGCGTTGCCCCCGCGGCGGTGACGCGTCGCCCACAGGCACTCGAGCGGCATCTCGTTCACCATGTAGCCGTAGAAGTGCGCCTCGCGACGCCCGCTCGTCTCGCCGACCTCCACCACCTCGGCCGGGTTGTCCACCTCGTCGAAGTGGTGGAAGTACGATCGCCGGCCCTCCTTGTACTCGCCCAGGCGCAGGTTCCACCCATACGACGGATTGCTCTCGACGGGGTTGGGAGCCGCGCCGGCGCCCGGCTCATAGAGCCAGATGGACTTGCGCCCCGGGTGCGCCGGGCACTTGAAGGCCGAGGTGTCGCCGCTCAGGCCGGCCTCGACGTAGAGCCACGCCCAGAGCGCCTTGTCGTGGTGGTAGCGGGTCTGCCAGAAGTCGAGGCCCTGGCGGGTGTCCTCGGGCCGCATCCAGTGGGCAAGCAGCCTGGCCTCGTTGTTGTGGCGCCAGGTGGCGGCGGCAATCCCGATCTGGCGGACGTTCGACGCGCACGCCGCGAGCCGGCCCTGCGCCGCCGCCCGCAGCATTACCGGCAGCGCCAGCGCGGCCAGCAGCAGGACGACCGCGATCACCACCAGCAGCTCGATCAGGGTGAACCCCGCCGCAGCGCCGCCGCGGAGCATGGGCTGGCCCGACCTCGGGCTCACGGCGTCTCCTGGCAATCGGTCGCCGCGCGACCGCCGCTCACAGCGAGCGCGCGAAGCCCGCGATCGTCGGCTCGACCAGCGCGACGTAGTCGCTCCACGCCAGCTTCACCAGCTCCTTGTGCGTCCCGGCGTTGAAGGCGATCTCCTCGTCCTCGGCCAGGCCCTCGTCGGCGTAGACGGCCACGCCGTAGAGATTGCCGAAGGGCGGCATCGCGCCGACCTCGCACCCGGCGAAGAGATCGCGGAAGTCGTCCTCGCTCGCCAGCTCCACCGACTCGGCGCCCGCCGCGGCCTTCAGCAGATCGAAGTCCACCGAGCGATTGGCCGACACGACGGCCATGGCCATCGTCCCGTCGAGCGTCACCATCACCGTCTTGGCGAGCTCCCTGCCCGAGATGTGCGCCGACGCCGCGATCTCGGGGGCAGTGAACGCCGGCGAATGCCCGATGGTCACATACTTCACGCCCCGCTCGTCGAGGAACGCCTTGAGCTTCTCCGCAGGCATCGCATGCCCTCCTTGCTCGCGGCCGACCGCCCCCGTGCTCCACCCCCCCTGATTATACGCCGCACGCAACGTCAGGGGAATAGCGATTCGACGGCGCACCTCCAGCGGGACGCCGGATTCCCGTCATCGCCAGTCGTTCGTCTTCGCGGCGATGTCGGCCAGACGGATCTCAGCGAACTCGTTCCGGTTACACATCCACGGCGATCTGGCCTTCGGTGGGATGGAACTGGTGGAGGGACACCCTGCTGCCCGCCGTCACCGAGATGTGCCCTCATGGGCCGCCCTTCCTAGGGAGAACCAGCACCCAATCGTCATTCGTCGCATGGTAGGTCGCACGGAACGTGTCCCCCACCTGGGTGTACTCCGTCACGTAGCCCGCGCGCGCGTCGAGCGAGCCGGCGAGCTCGCGGACCACGGTGCCGTCCTCGGCGAACCAGCGCACGGTCGAGGTCCATCGCCCCCCGACGCCCTCGCGGGAGAGCCGCACATAGGGGGCGACCCACCGGCTTTCCAGTTCGCCCAGCTTCTTGCCCGGCGTCGTCCGTGGCGGAGTTGACGGCCTGCCTGCCACAGCCGAGTCGGCTGCCAGGGCATCGACGGCAACCAACAGGATCAACGTCCTCACGCAAGCGCCGGAGTGCATCTTCGTCTCCTCTCCATTGGCCCCAGGTCGTCTATTGACCTCTGCATAAGTACTGCAAAAGGCCCCACCGGTCCCGAGGCCCGCCTTCCGTGGCCCGCGGGCGCCCGGGGCGATG
>CBFDBL010000073.1:0-14469 GCA_965603035.1 uncultured bacterium | reverse complement strand
AACTTGGCTGGAACATCTGCCCGCTGAGGATCACGGCCGAGGCGGTGACCTTCGAGGCGTCGGCGGAGCTTTCCGGATACGTGAACAAGGAGCGGGGCTCCGATTGGCGTGCCGGCTTTGTGGGCGTGGATGCCTCGGGCAAGCCCCGCTACGGCAAGATCGGCGGCATGGGAGAAACGCTGCGATTCACGGTGAGCTCAGACATCAAGGGGCTGTACCTGGTGGTGTGCGCCACGCCGACGAAGATCATGGCCGTGCCGATGACAGGCGACTTCCGGTCGGCCGAGCAGGAGCGGTTCCCCTACAAGGTGCGGCTGACGGGCTGCGAGCCGCTCGACGTGCTGATCCCGCCCAAGCCTGCGGAGCCCGGTGCGCCGCACGGCAACGGCGGCGGCTTCGTCGCATCCTCGGCGCACGCCGACCCGACCGCCTACGTCGGGCCGAAGGCACAGGTGCTCGGCAAGGCCAAGGTCCTCGGCCACGCTCGCCTCGAGGACTATGCGGTCGTCAAGGACAGCGCGACCGTCCGCGACCGCGCGCGCGTCAGCGGCCACGCCGTCGTCAGCGGCAACGCCACCATCCGCGACCGCGCGAAGCTCCGCGATTGCGCCACCGTCACCGGCCGCACCGTGGTCCGCGACAACGCGCGCATCCTCGAGCACGGCTACACGGATGGGGGCTGCGCCGAGATCTATGGCAATGCGACCCTCAAGGGCGTCGCGTGGGTCGGCGGCCGCGTCGGCGGCTCGGCGATCCTCGACGGCCACTACCGCAAGAACAACCTCATCGACAAGGGCGTGTGGTTCACCTGGAGCTGGGCAATCGGTCAAAACCCCGGCGAACATAACATCGAGCTCGGCGGGCTCTGCGCCCAGTACCTGTTCGAGACCCAGCATCCGCTTCTCGCGTGGGACACCTACGGGGCCACGCACGCCATCCTCCACGGCGATCCGAAGACGGTGGAGTACCCAGCCAGGAAGGCAGCGAAGTCCTTCTCTTATGTCCAGGCCTACGGCGGGAAGAAGAATGTGAAGTTCAGCGTGCAGACTTCGGGCACGGCGCTGGCGCTCAACGGGCGCGACCAGTTCCTCGAGCTGCCCCGAGGCGTCGCCGATCTGCACGACCTGTCGATCGTGGTCACGCTCAAGCATCAGGGCGGCAAGCCCGACCAGCGCCTCGTCGAGTTCGCCGCCGACGCCAAGACGCGGATGTACCTGACCCACGCGGACGCGACCGGCCGCCCCGCGTTCGTCATCACCAAGGGCGGGCAGACGCAGACGCTGCGGGCCTCGGCCCCGATCCCGAGCGGCAAGTGGGCCGAGCTGACCCTCGTGCTCAGCGGCGACACGGGCATCCTCCAGCTCGACGGCAAGACCGTCGCGCGAGACGACGGCATCACGCTCGACCCCGACGATCTGCGCGCGACCCTGTGTCTCGTCGGCCGCGGGCTCGACGGCGACTTCTTCACCGGAGAGCTCGAGGGCGTGAGCATCTACAGCGTGCCGCTGGTCGACGAGCAGGCGCCGGCCCCCGACCCCGCCGAATGGTCCATCGCACCCGTGATGATCACCGGCTCGGCCGCCGTGATGCGCGCGGCACCCGGCAAGGATCCGTTGGGCGGCGTCGAGTACCTCTTCGAGGAGACGACCGGCAGCCCCGGGGGCGACGACAGCGGGTGGCAGAAGTCGCCCGTGTTCCGCGACGAGGGGCTGCGCGACGGCTCACGCTACAGCTACCGGCTCAAGATGCGCGACGTGCACGGGAACGAGACGAAGTGGTCCAAGGCGGCCGATCTCGTCTGCAAGAAGCCCAAGGCATTCGTCCAGAGCGCCGACCGCGACGGCCTGGTGGTCATCGAGGCCGAGCACTTCGCGCGCACCGTCGCGGCGCCCGACGGGCACGAGTGGAAGCTCGACACCAAGAGAAAGGGGTACGGCGGCACAGGCGCCATGAGGGCGCTGCCCGACCGGCGCGCGCAACACGACGGCGACCTCGCCGCGCGAAGCCCCCGCATGGACTACGTCATCGAGTTCGCGAAAAAGGGCCGCCACTGGCTCTGGGTGCGCGGCTTCGGCTCCAACCCGAATACAGATTCGATCCACGTCGGGCTCGACCTCGAGCCGGGCGACTGGGGCCGCACTGTGCAGACCGCCTGGGGCAAGTACGTCTGGATGCGGCACCCGCGGCCCGTCGAGATCCGCGAGCCGGGCATCCACACCCTCTCGATCTGGATGCGCGAGGACGGCGCGCTGATCGACCGGTTCCTCCTCACCGCCGCAGGCAACTACAAGGTCGAGGGGAAGCAGGACCCGTCCAGCAAGGGCACGCTGGGGACGGGGCCTCCCGAGTCACCACAGCGGTAGCCGCGGGCGCCCTACCTGGGCTGGCCGAGGTCGGTGCGGGAGATGCGCTTGCCCTTCCCGTCGAGACGGAGGACGGTGACAAGCGCCTGGGTGGTCTCGCCGGCGAAGGCGGTGGCGGGGCCGGGCTTGCCGTCGGGCATGGGGTCGTTGCGGACGATGATGAGGTCGGTGCCCCCGTCGGCGCGCAGGACCTTGACGCCGCTGGCGGGCACTTCGCCGACCGTCTTGAGCGGCTCGACGGACTTCGCGGCGTCGGTCGCGCGATAGGGGTCGATGAGGCAGACGAAGGTGGCGTCGTTGCCCGTCTGGCGCAGGATGGCCTGCTGTCGCTTCCCCGGCACGTTGGCGACGAGCGCCCGCAGGCCTGGCGCGGCGAGCACGGTGGCCGTCACGTTGCTGGCGGGGCCGCCGTGTCGCTCGTCGGTCGTCGCGCCCTCGGGGTTGGGCTTGGCCGCGTCGCGCGACCAGGTGCCGGTCCACTGGCCCTCGACCGGCTTGGGGCCGAGGGCGAGGATGTGCTTGTAGCCGGGGGTCGTGCCGGCCATCGGCCGGAGGGTGTCCTCGGCGACGCCGTTCATCCGGTCGAGCTTCCCTCGGAAGCACAGCGGGTAGTCGAAGGTGTGCTGGGCCGGGCCCCAGGCGCGGTAGACGTCGAGGATGTAGCCGGGCATCTGGACCACGGTGCGGTCGAGGGCGACCCCCGCGTAGGCGCCGGCGCACTGTGCGCGGATGACCTTCACGCCGCCCTCGTCGGCGAAGCAGACGAGCCGGCCCGCCGTGGGGTTCTGCGAGTGCTCGTCGACGCTCAGCGTCCAATGGCCGATGGTGTGCTTGGTCCAGTTGGCGTGGCGGTCGTCCTCGTAGCGGAAGAACTGGGGCTCGCCGGCCAGCTCGTCGCCGTCGGCGAAGAGGATGAGGTTGAGCTTGTCGTAGTGGCCGTGCACGCCGCCGTGGGGGCCGTAGTCCATCAGCAGAAAGGTCTCGCCGCCTGCGTCCTCGCCGCGGAGGATGGCGTAGCCGAGCTTGTCAAAGACGAGCGACCGCTGCCCCTTGACGGGCACCTCATCGAGGGGCTCGTAGACCCGCGTGGGGAAGTAGCAGGCGGGCGACTGGTGGAGCTGTCGGTGGGTCTTGTTGACGGTGTGGGCGTACTTGGGGTCGCCGTACCGCAGGTAGGCATAGTCGAAGGCCATGGCCGTCCACCCGCTGCCCACGGGCGCGCGGCCCGAGTCGTTGATGCCGGGGCTCGTGCCGTCGGGGTAGGCGTAGGCGAACTCGGAGTCGAAGAGGTTCTTGAAGGCGTTGGTCTTGTAACTCCACAGGTCGATGCCCTTGCACGCGAGTGCTTCGAGACCGCCGACGATGGCGTGGCGGGCGAACTGCTGGTAGCCGATGGCCCCCTCGCCCCACATGCCGTCCTCGCCGATGCCGTTCTCGAGCATGTACTTCAGGCCGTCGGCACCGATGTCGATCCAGTCCTGGTCGCCGAGCACGCAGCCGCCGTGGACGTAGGCCATGTTGTAGAAGGCGGTCCAGTTGCCCAAGGCGCCGGAGCGTGTCTTCTTGGGCGCCGGGTCGGTCCGCCAGTTGGGGTTCGCCGCGGTCTTCTGTGCGACGGCCTTGGCCGCCGGCGTCTTGCGATGGATGAACGTGAGGGCGTGGCGGAACAGGTCTCTCTCGATGAGCGTTCGGTCGGCGTCGGAGAAGGCGTTGCTGTCGGCGGACAGATCGTATGCCTGGATCAGAGGGATCAGCCACATGGCCTCGCTGAGGCGCTGAGCCATCACCTTGGACGTGTCGCTTCCGTTGACGCCCTTGTGCTCCTTGTAGTCGTTGGGGTAGAGCCTGGCATAGCCGACGAGGATCTCGCGGGCGCGCTGGGCGTACTTCCTCTGTCCCGTGATGCGGTAGGCGTATCCGCAGATGCCGGCCTGCTTGGACAGCGCGTCGTGGGCCTTGGCGGGGGCGTCGCCGCGGCTCTTGAGCTGCGCGGGCACCTTCGGGTCGGGGTGCGCGGCGGGCGCAGGCAGGTAGGCGTCGGCCATGGAGATGATCCCGTCGACCACGGGCTTGCCGCGGGGGCTCTTGCGCATCGTCTCGAACAGGGCCGCCCACTCGTCGGCGGTCATGTAGATGCCCGGCCGCTGGCCCAGGGGGATGGCCGTCGGCAGCGTGACCTCCACGTTGGAGTAGTCCCTGCGCGGGGCCTCGGCGCGGATGTCGCAGGGCAGATCCGGGTTGAAGTCCCCGACCACCAGATAGGGCGTGAGGTCGGCCGACGTGATCACCTCGATCTCGCCGATTCCGCCCCAGCCGCAGGGCTTCCCGCTCTTGAGCATGCCTCCCGGATGGTTGCTTGAGATCGTCACCTCGACCCATCGCGCCTTCTTGTCGCCCACGTCGAGTGTCTGGCGGGGCTTGGGCTGTCGGCGCTGCGCGGGGATCTTCTCCAGCGTCTTCTTCAGCGCCGTCCCGTCGGACAGCTTGACCTCAATCTCACGGGGGCTCTGCTCTGCGACGTAGTCGCTACAGATGAAATGGATCGCCTCGACGGGCAGCTCGTCGACCAGGTCGATGTGGAACCGATAGGGCACGCCCGTGATGACCTGTCGCGAGTGCACGTCGCCGTCCACCACGTGCGGCGGGAAGGTCCGCCGGTCCTTGAAGACCTTCTCGCCCAGCAACTCCAGGCGGATCCGCCCGCCCTTGTCCAACCGGGCCGCGTTGCGGGCCTGGATCTCCCCGTCCACCTTGCGATGGTCCACCTTCGCCGCCCCGGCCCGCACGAAGCCGGGGAACAGCAACAGGGCAGTCAGCATCACACGTTGGCTCATGGCCGTTCTCCGCCTCAGGTGTTGGTCGAGACACTCGCAGGCCGAGCAGCCGCGGCCCTTTCCTGATGCCCTTGGCATCGCCCGTCCGCGACGTGTAGTATTGTACCCTCACGTGCCACACAGTCCACTGACGGGTCTGACGCGCGGCGGAATCAGGACACCCGATGAGGGATGCCGTTCTGACCGGGTGGATGCTGTTGGCACATCATCGGCAATACGGGCCCCAACGCCTGGCCGCGCCAGGAGCATCCGCATCCGCTTCACGGTATCGCGGTGCTCAGCGCTCTTCGCCAGATTGCGGTACTCGCCGGGGTCGACGCGGCGGTCGTAGAGCTCGGCTCCCTGGCGCCCGAAGTCCCATTCGGTGTAGCGCCAACGCTCGGTGCGCACGGAACGGCCGAGGATCTCGCCCCGCTTCACCACGGTGTAGGCCGAGTCCCTGTGTGTTCCCTGAGGACGCGAGAGCAGCGGAGCGAAGCTCCTGCCCTGGATGCCGGGTGGGGCGGGCAGGCCGCAGAGCTCTGTGAGGGTCGGGAACAGGTCGATGAACTCGACGAACGCCGAGCACGCCTGCCCTCGGGCGGCCTCGGGCATGCTGGGCGTCGCGACGACGAGCGGCGCGCGGCACGACTCGTCGTAGAGGGTGTTCTTGTTCCACCAGCCGTGGGTGCCGAGCTGGTAGCCGTGGTCGCTGAAGAACAGGACGGTCGTGTCGTCGGCCAGGCCGCTGCGGTCGAGCGCCGCGAGCACCCTGCCGAGCTGTGCGTCCATGAACGACGCTCCGGCGTAGTAGGCCCGCATGAACTCCCGACGCTCGCGGTCGGTGAACTTGTCGAAGACCCGCCTCCAGCCGCTGCCGATCGAGTGCGGAAGGTGCG
This sequence comes from uncultured bacterium, assembly GCA_965603035.1. GTDB lineage: Bacteria > Planctomycetota > PUPC01 > DSUN01 > DSUN01 > CAZDNN01. Next base: position 8,394 of record CBFDBL010000073.1, on the reverse strand, counting down.
GGCTGGCGTCGTCGGGCACGGTGGGCAGCACGAGCTTACCGAGCGGATAGAGGTCGAAGTACTTCCTCGGGGCGATGAAGGGGTCGTGGGGCTTGTGGAAGCCGACGGCGAGGAGGCGCGGCTTGTCGCGCTTCTCGCGGAGCAGTCGGATCGCCTCCTTCGCCACCTGGCCGTCGGCCTGGTCGTCGTCGGTGCCCTCGGCGGCGCGCCAACTGCACCACCTCACCACGCCGCCCGTGAGATTGCGGCCCTCGCCCTTGCGGCCGGCCGGCGTGCCCTGGGGCCGGAGCTCCACGTCCCATGCCTTCGGGTCGCTGAACTTGGCGCTGCCGTGGAAGATCTTGCCCACGCTCGCCGTGAAGTAGCCGTGCTCGCGGAACCAGCGCGGCATCGTCATCGCGTCGGGCTTCCGGGTGAGCAGCGGCACGCGGTTGTCGAGCACGCCGGTCGTCTCGGGGCGCAGGCTGGTGAGGAGCGACGAGCGGCTCGGGTTGCACACGGGGAACTGGCAGTAGGCCCGCTCGAACCGCACGCCGCGCCTTGCCAGGCGGTCGATGCTCGGCGACTTCACCAGCGGATGGCCGTAGCATCCCAGGTGCATGTTCAGGTCGTCCACGGCGATGAGCAGCACGTTGCGGGGCGGGGCCGGCTTGCCCTGTCCCGCGCGCGACGGTGGCGCGCAGCCAGCCAAGGCGGCCGCCGAGCCGAGAATGCCCGTGAGACAGTCGCGTCGTGTCATGCGAGGGTCCAATGCTGCGCTCCTCCCTCCCCGGCCTGCTTCTGATCCACAGCGCGCTGCTGCGAGCTCCCTCGTGGGCTTGTACCACAAGCCCCCCCGCGCATCAAGGCCGCCTGCGGGCGCTCACGCCCGTCTGCGGATAGCGCGGTTGACACGGATGGGCATGCGGGACAGGCAATCCACGTGATGCGCCAGAGAGTCTCGAGGACGCCAGCGTGAGCGACAGCACCGCTATCCCCCCGCCAGGAAAGACGGGGGCCCTGACGCGGGAGTGATGCAACGGCATCGTGGGCCCCAGAGCGTCTGGCTGGCAAGGTGTTCAGCGTCTGTGAGTGTGGTGCCGTCGGCGACGGCGATGATGGGGTCGTCGGGCTTGCACCGCATGTCCTTGGGCAGCGGCTCCAGGCGAAGCCGAGTCGGCCGCCCAGCCGCGTGCGACTCGGCGACGAGGAGCTGGCGCTCGCCGTCGAGCAGCGCTTCCCCGCGCTCGGCGACCGCCTGATCTCGACCGTCCCTGCGCGGCCAGCTCACCCCGTTGGGCTCGTGACGCGGCCGAGGAAGAGGATGCTGCCGCTCTGGGTGTCGCGGATGAGGAAGAGGAAGGGGCGGTCGGCCTCGAAGGTCGGGATGAAAGGCGCCCTGCGCACCGCGGACCTCCCTTCCATGATGACCGCCGTGGCGGCGGCGGCCTCGATGGGAAACTCAGCAATCTTGCTGTGTGCGCTCGGTTCTGGTAATATGGAGTGTAGCGAAGGGAGTGGGCCCGAGGCGAGCAAGGTATGAGCATGCTGACGCCAAGACCTGGGATCGTCGTCGGGCTGTTCGTGGCGTACCTGATCGCCGCGATCGGCAACGGGACGGAGGTCGTGCTCTGCGTGGCGGACGGCAAGCGCGTCGCGCTGGAGTTCGGCACAGGCGAGTGCTGCGACACGACGGCCGCCGACCGCCCGGGCGGCATCGAGCAGCCTTGCGACTGCTGCGTCGATATCCCCATCTCCCTCCCTCGCACGGCTCCCCACACTGGCTCGACCCGGCCTGCCGCGTCGCAGGCGCGGCTTGCGCCGGCCGAAGTCGAGGCGAGTGCGGCCGTTGTGCCCGAGCCGATCAAGGCTGACGGCCTCCTCGCTCCGCCGTCCCTCCCCCCGCCTCTGACGGTCCTGCGGACCGTCGTGCTCCTGCTCTGATCCCCCCGAAAGCGCAGTCTTCTGCCCCCGCGTGACGCGCGTCGCGGACGCGCTGCACCTCGACCACACGCTTTCGGAGAGCTCCCGTGCATCGACACAACCTTCCCTCGGGCCTGATGCTGATCCTGCTCGGCCTGACGGGCTGCGTGGTGCCGCCGCAGGCGGTGACGCTGCCGGCCCGCCGGCCCCTCGGCAGCGACCTTCAGGTGGCGGCGCAGGCTGCTGCCGGGGCCGGAGCCGCCGAGAGACCCGCGCCGAACCCCTCGGGCGTCCTCACCCTCCGCCAGGCACTCGCGCTGGCCCTGCTGGGGAATCCCGACCTGGCCGCCGTGTCGTGGGACGTCCGCGCCGCCGAGGCGCGAGCGCTCCAGGCCAGCCTGCTGCCGAACCCCGAGCTCGAGGCCGAGGCTGAGGAGGTGCTCGGCACCGAGGGCAGGAGCGGCATCCAGGCAGCCGAGGTGAGCCTCGTGCTGAGCCAGGCCATCGAGATGGGCGGCAAGCGCGCCAGGCGCGTGCGCGTCGCCGAGCTGGAGGGCGAGCTGGCGGGCTGGGACCAGGAGGCCCAGCGCCTGGCCGTGCTGACGGAGGTGGCGAAGGCCTTCGTCGAGGTGCTCGCCGCGCAGGAGCGCGCGGCGCTGGCCGGGCAGCTCGCCAAGCTCGCCGAGCAAGGGGAAGGGACCGTCGCGGAGAAGATCGAGGCCGGCAAGGAGTCGGCCGTGGAAGGCGACAAGGCGCGGGTGGAGGTGGCGACGAGCCGTATCGAGCTGGCGCGGGCCCGGCGCGCGCTGGCCGCGCGGCGCAAGGCGCTGGCCGCGCTGTGGGGCGCTCGGGCGGCGGCCTTCGAGCGCGCGGAGGGGGGGCTCGACGCCCTGGCGCCGGTGCCACCCGCCGAGGCCCTGGTCGCGCTCGTGGCCGAGAGCCCCGAGGTCGCGCGCTGGGCGACCGAGCTCCGCCACCGCGAGGCCAGGCTGGCGCTCGAGCGGGCCAACGCTGTCGCCGACGTGACCCTGAGCGGCGGCGTCCAGTACTTCAACGAGGACGAGGGCGGCTCCTTCATCCTGGGCGTCGGCGTGCCATTGCCGATCTTCGACCGCAACCAGGGCGGCATCGGCGAGGCCCGGGCCGACCTGGCCAAGGCCCGCGAGGAGCGGCGCGCGGCCGACGTGCGCGTCCACGCGGAGCTCGCGGAGGCCTACGAAGGGCTCGCGGCGGCGCACGCCGAGGCGACGGCCCTCGAGAGCCAGGTGCTGCCGGCCGCCGAGCGCGCCTTCGCCGCGGCCCAGGAGGGCTACCGCCAGGGCAAGTTCGGCTACCTCGAGGTCCTCGACGCTCAGCGCACGCTGTTCGAGGGCCGCCAGGAGCTCATCGAGGCGCTCGCCTCGTACCACAAGGCCGTGGCCGACGTGGAGCGGCGCATCGGCCGGAGCCTGTCCGCAGTCACACAGGAAACGAAGTAGGAGGCAATGTCCATGGGCAAGCTCTGGAGAGCAACCAACCACCTGGGCATGGCGCTGTTCGTCTTCGTCGCCGTCGCCGGCGTCTTCCTCTGGTCCACCGGCACCCTGCGCATCGGCGCGCCCGAGCAGGCGATCCACAGCGAGGACGACGGCCACGGCCACGACGCGGACGAGGCCGCCCACACCGACGAGCACGCAGGGCACGACCACGGCCCGGACTGGTGCGACGAGCACGGCGTGCCCGAATCGGCCTGTACGACGTGCGATCCGGCGCTCGCCGCGCAGCTCAAGGCCAAGGGCGACTGGTGCGCCGAGCACGCCGTGCCGGAGAGCCAGTGCGAGGCCTGCAACCCCGGCTGCCGCGCGAAGCTCAAGGCGGCCTGCGGCGCCGAGCAGAGCGATCTCGAGGCGCTCGCGAAGCGGGAGTGCGAGCACGGCAGGCCGATCGTGAGCTGCGACGAGTGCCGCTACCAGGTCGGCGTGGTGAAGGTGGCGCCCGACGTGGCCAAGGCACTGCTCAAGACCGACAAGGTCGAGCGCCGCCAGGCCGTTCGCACGCTCCGCTTGACCGGCGAGGTGCAGCACGACCGGACCCGCGTGGTGGACGTGCCGCCCACGGCCTCGGGTCGCGTGGTCGAGGTGAAGGCGTTCCTTGGCGACGTCGTGCGCCGTGGGGACGTGCTGGCGGCGGTCCATTCGGGCGACTTCGGCGAGGCGAAGGCCGCCTATCTCGCGGCTTACACCGAGTTCGCCATCGCCCGGGAGGAGCAGGAGCGACAGGCCGCCCTCAGCGCCGCGCTGGGTAGGCTCCTCGAGCACCTGGCGAAGGTCAACGGCGACGCCAGGAACAAGGAGGAGGGCCACCGCGCCCCCGAGATCCCCAGGGAGCTCGTCGGTGAGTGGAAGAGCAAGCTGCTGGGCGCCGCCGCCCGCATGCGGCTCGCCGAGACGAGCCACGAGCGCGAGAAGGGCCTCTGGGAGAAGGGCATCTCGAGCAAGGCCGACCACGACGCCGCCCACCAGGAATGGGAGGCGGCCCAGGCCGACTACGCCGCGCTCGTCGAGGAGGTGGGCCTGAGCCTGAGCCTCGAGAAGCTCCGCGCCGACAACGCCGTCCGCAAGACCGAGGCCGCCCTCCGCGCCGCCGAGCAGAAGCTCCACATCCTGGGCCTCGACGAGCCCGCCGTGACCGCACTCAGGGAGGCAAAGGACAACGGCGACTTCGCCCGCCTCGCCGTCAAGGCGCCCCGCGCCGGCACCATCACGGCCCAGAACGCCTCGGAAGGCAAGCTCGTCGAGACGACCGACAGCCTCTACACCGTCGCCGACCTGAGCCACGTGTGGGTGTGGTGCGACGTCTACGAGCGCGACCTCGCGGTCCTGCACCGGCAGATGGCCGCCGGCAAGGCCGTCGCCGCCACGGTGCGTGTCGCGGCGTTCCCCGACGCGGCGTTCCCCGGCACCATCGACCTCATCGGCAGCACCCTCGACGAGCACACCCGCACGGTCAAGGTCCGCGTGCAGGTCGCCAACCCCAACGGCAGGCTCAGGCCGGGGATGTTCGCCAGCGTGACCGTCGAGGTGGCGTCGGGCAAGGAGGTGGCCGTCGTGCCCCGCGAGGCCGTGCTGACCGACGAGGGCAAGAGCTTCGTCTTCCAGCACTGGAAGGAGGACCTCTGGGTCCGCCGCGACGTGACCGTCGGCGAGGCCGACGGGCCGGACGTGCCGATCCTGGCGGGCCTGCCCGACGACGCGACCGTGGTGGCTGGGGGCGGCTTCATGCTCAAGAGCGACGTGCTGCGCAACAAGATGGGCGCCGGGTGAGCAGACTAGCCACCGGGGGCGGTCGCCCCCACAAGCCACCGTGCCCTGTTGCGCGTCCATCCCCGTCGTCCTGTGGACAGAGGGTTCCGAGCGATGCTCGACCACACCGTGAAGTTCGTCCTCCGCCAGCGTCTGCTCGTGCTGCTGGGCGCCGTGCTGCTGCTCGGGGCGGGGGCGGTGGCGTGGCACAACCTGCCGATCGACGCCTTTCCCGACGTGACCAACGTGCAGGTGATGGTGCTCACCAACGCCCCGGGCCTGGCGCCGGGCGAGGTCGAGCGCCAGATCAGCTTCCCCATCGAGATCGAGATGGGCGGCCTGCCCGACGTGAAGCTCGTCCGCTCGCTGTCCAAGAGCGGCCTCTCCCAGGTCGTCGTGATCTTCGAGGACTGGGTGGACACCTACTTCGCCCGCGAGCTGGTCTTCCAGCGGCTCGCCGCGGCGAAGGAGTCGCTGCCCGAGGGGGTCGAGCCCGAGCTCGGCCCCATCTCGACCGGCCTCGGCGAGATCTACCAGTACGTCCTCGAGGCCGGCTTCTACTGCCCCACGCACCCGCGCGAGTGGTCGCGGGGGGAGGGCAAGTGCTCCCCGTGCGGCGCGGCCCTCGTCGAGGCCGACCACGACCTGATGGAGCTGCGCACCCTCCAGGACTGGCTCATCAGCCCCCAGCTACGCACCCTGCCCGGCATCAACGAGGTCAACAGCTTCGGCGGCTTCGTCAAGCAGTTCCACGTCATCCCCGACCCCGACCTGCTGCTCAAGTACGACGTCTCGCTCCGCGACATCCTCGACGTCCTCGAGGCCAACAACGCCAACGCCGGCGGCGGCTACATCGTGAAGGACTGGGAGCAGATCAACGTGGTGTCGAAGGGCCTCGTCGCTGGGATCGAGGACGTCGAGCGTATCGTGCTCCACGCCGAGGACGGCACGCCCGTCTACCTGAAGGACGTGGCCAAGGTGCGGCTCGGCCACCAGACCCGCAACGGCGCCGTCACGAAGGACGGGGGGGGCGAGGCCGTGATCGGCATGACCATCATGCTCAGGGGCTCGAACTCCAAGCACGTGGTGGACGGCGTGCGCGCCGCCATCCCCGAGGTGCAGAAGTCGCTGCCGCCCGGCGTCCAGATCACGCCCTTCTACGACCGCACCGACCTGATCCAGGCCTGCATCGACACCGTCTCGACGGCGCTCGGGCAGGGCGTCCTCCTGGTCGTCGCCGTGCTCTTCCTCGTGCTGTGGGACCTGCGTGCCGCGCTCACGGTCGCCGTCTCGCTGCCTCTGACCGCCGCCGTCGCGTTCCTGCTGATGGGCTGGCAGGGCGTGACGGCGAACCTGATGAGCCTGGGGGGCCTCGCCATCGCCATCGGCATGGTCGTGGACGGCGCGATCGTGGTCACGGAGAATATCTCGCGCCACATGCGCGAGAGGGGCGACTCCCACCTCTCCCGCACCGAGATCACCTTCGAGGCCGTCCGCGAGGTCTCGCGGCCTGTCGTCTTCGCCATCCTCATCATCATGATCGTCTTCGTCCCGCTGTTCACCCTCGAGTCGCTCGAAGGCAAGATGTTCAAGCCGCTGGCACTGACCATCTGCTTCGCGCTCCTCGGCTCGATGGTGGTCGCCCTCACCGTCGTGCCCGCCCTCGGGTCCCTGGTCGTCAAGCGCCGGCGCGGCGGGGCGAGAGAGAACCTGCTCGTGCGGATGATCCAGGCCGCCTACACGCCGATCCTGCGGCTGGCCATGTGGGGCCGGTGGGTCACGGTCGCCCTGGCGGCGGGCCTGATGATCGGCACGTTCTCGCTTCTGCCGCGGATCGGCACGGAGTTCCTGCCCGCGCTCGACGAAGGCGCCATCGCCATCAACGTCGTGCGCCTGCCCACCGCCAGCATCGACGGCTCCGCCGAGCAGTGCACGGCCATCGAGAAGCGCCTCCTCGCGACGTTCCCCGAGGTCACCACCGTCGTCTCGAAGACGGGCCGGGCCGAGATCGCCGAAGACCCCATGGGCCCCGAGCAGAGCGACATCTTCATCATGCTCAAGCCCAGGGACCAGTGGGAGAGCGGCCGCACGAAGGCCGAGCTGGTGCAGGCCATCAGCGACGAGCTCGAGGCCTTCCCCGGCATGAGCCCCGCCTTCTCGCAGCCGATCTCGCTGCGAGTGAACGAGCTGATCAGCGGGATCAAGAGCGACGTGGCCATCAAGATCTTCGGCGACGACATGGCCGTCCTCCAGGCCACGGCCGAGAAGATCGCCCCCATCCTGTCCGGCGTCAGCGGCGCGCGCGACATCAAGATCGAGCAGGTCTCCGGCTTCTCCGAGCTGGTGGTGGAGATGGACCGCGAGACCATGGCCCGCCACAAGGTCAACGCCGAGGACATCAACCTGCTCGTCGAGGCCGCTGTCGGCGGCAAGGAGGCTACCACCGTCTTCGAGGGGCAGAAGCGCTTCGCCGTCCTCGTGCGGTTCCCAGCCGAGCGACGCGATCGCAAGGAGGCCCTCGAGCGCCTCGTCGTCGAGTCGCCCCTCGGCTACAACGTGCCCCTCGCCGATCTGGCGACCATCGACGAAGTGCCCGTGCCCGCACAGGTCAGCCGCGAGAACTCCACCCGCCGGCTCATCGTCGAGTGCAACGTCCGCGGCCGCGACATCGGCGGCTTCGTCGAGGAGGCCCAGCGCAAGCTCGCCGCCGTCGAGCGCGACCTCGCCCGCGACCACCCAGGCTACCGACTCGTCTGGGGCGGACAGTTCGAGAACCAGCAACGGGCCATGCGGCGGCTCCGGCTCGTCGTGCCCGTGGCGCTGCTGCTCATCTTCGTGCTGCTTTTCAGCTCGCTCGGCTCGCTGAAGAGCGCCCTGCTCGTGGTGGTCAACCTGCCCTTCGCCCTGGTGGGGGGCATCCTGGCCATCTACCTGCTCGACATCAACCTGAGCGTCGCCGCGTCCATCGGCTTCATCGCCCTGCTCGGCGTCGCGGTCGAGAACGGCCTGGTGCTCGTCAGCTTCTTCGACCAGCTTCGTGCCGAAGGCAAGCCCGTCCGCGACGCCGTCGTCGAAGCCTGCCGGCTCCGGGTCCGACCGCTCATCATGACGACGCTGACCACCCTCCTCGGCCTGCTGCCCATGCTCTACGCAACGGGCTCCGGCTCCGAGATTCAGAAGCCGCTCGTCGCCGTCGTGTTCGGCGGGGTCG